>JBFGYN010000455.1:0-3071 GCA_041587415.1 Candidatus Competibacterales bacterium
CCACGATGGTCTTGTCACGGTCCATTGTCGGTGCAAGCTTCGCCGCATAAGCCAGCGCATGGGCAGACTCGAGCGCCGGTATGATCCCCTCGGTGCGAGTGAGATCGTGAAACGCCTCCAACGCCTCATCGTCGTCCACCGCCGTATACATTGCGCGGCCACTATCCTTGAGCCATGCGTGCTCGGGCCCGACACCGGGATAGTCGAGGCCGGCTGAAATGGAGTGAGTTTCCAAGATCTGACCGTTCTCATCTTCCATGAGATAGGTCCGATTCCCATGCAGTACACCAGGCCGACCGGCCGCCAAGGGGGCCGCATGCCTCCCCGTTTCGAGGCCGTCGCCACCCGCTTCGACTCCGATGATCGCAACGCTCGAATCCCCGATGAACGGATGGAACAGCCCAATAGCGTTCGACCCCCCACCGACGCACGCTACTAAAGCATCCGGCAATTTACCCTCAGCCTCCATTACCTGCCGCCTCGTCTCGCGACCGATGATTGTTTGAAAATCGCGAACCATGCAGGGGTAAGGATGCGGGCCGGCAACGGTTCCAATGATGTAGAAGGTATCGTCCACGTTCGTGACCCAATCGCGCAACGCTTCGTTCAAGGCGTCCTTGAGTGTCCTGGAGCCGGATTCCACCGGAATCACCTCAGCGCCCAGAAGCTTCATCCGATACACATTGATCGTCTGGCGTCGGATATCCTCCGAGCCCATGTAGACGACACATGCCATCCCCATTCGTGCGGCCACGGTTGCCGTCGCCACGCCGTGTTGGCCGGCTCCCGTCTCCGCGATGATTCGCTTCTTGCCCATGCGACGGGCGAGCAAGGCCTGGCCGACGGTGTTGTTGATCTTGTGAGCGCCCGTGTGGTTCAGGTCCTCTCGCTTCAAATAGATGCGTGCGCCGCCCAGTCGATCCGACCATCGCTTGGCCAGGTAGAGCGGCGATGGTCTGCCGACGAAATGCGCCAAGTCGGAGTCCAACTCAGCAAGAAATTGCTCGTCCTTGGAATACCGCTGGTACACCTCGTCGAGTTCATCGAGAGCCGCGATGAGAGTCTCCGCGACAAATCGGCCCCCATAATGCCCAAAATGTCCTTGGGCGTCGGGCAGACCGTAATTCACCAAATCATCAGCTCGTATCGCCACGTATTACACCTCGAATGAACGCCCGAATACGCTCCGGGTCTTTGATGCCTTTCGTTCGCTCGACACCCGTACTGACGTCGACCCCGTAGGGTGCGACCTGGGTGACCGCGGATTCAACGTTTTCTGCCGTCAGGCCGCCGGCCAGAATCAACGGGCGGCCGAGCCCCGTTGGAATGCGGGACCATTCAAAGGACGCCCCGCTGCCACCCGCCTCGCCTGCCACATTGCTGTCGAGCAGAAAGCCGCTTGCTTCGGGGTATCCAGCCACGAACTCCACCCAATCCAGACGATCCCCCATGGGCATGGACTTGATGTATGGCCGACCGAACGAACCGCAGTAGGCTGCGTTCTCGAGACCGTGAAACTGAAGCATATCCAGGGGCACTGCGTCTAACAGTCGTCGAACCTCGCTTTCGGGCGCGCCCAGGAAGAGCCCCACCGTCGTCACGAACGGTGGTAGCGCGCGCACGATACCTGCAGCCCTGTCCGCATCAATGAAACGGGCACTTGGCGGATAGAAAACCAGACCGATCGCGTCAACGCCCAGTTCGGCCGCGGCCACCCCGTCTTGGATGCGCGTGATGCCGCAGACCTTGATCCGGGTCCGCTTCATGATCGATCGAAAACCTCCGCCTCGCGGGAACAGGCGTGAGAGACTACCACAATCCGACTCCGCGTCAGACGATCGAGGCCGGCTGAGGATTGGGTAAGCCGTACTCGTTCGAATAGCGGACACCCACCAAGTAGAGACCGCACGCTGGCGCCGTGACGCCGGCCAGTTTTCGGTCCCGAGCCTTCAGGAGATCCCGAGTCCACGTATTTGGTCTTTCCCCTCGACCGACCGGCATGAGCGCGCCCACGATGTTTCTGACCATATGATGCAGGAAAGCGTTCGCTTCCACATCCATGACTACCCGATCGTCTTCGCCTCGTACGCTGATTCGTGTGATCGTCCGAACTGGATGTTTGGCTTGACATTCTGCCGCGCGGAAAGCGCTAAAGTCATGCTCACCAAGCAAATGTCTCGCAGCCGAGTTCATGCGCTCCACGTCCAAACTCGACCAGTGCCACGCTGCCCTCGAGCGGTTGAGTGCCGGGCGCGAACGCCCGCATTGAATGAGATAGCGATATCGGCGCGCGTTAGCGCTGAATCTCGCGTGGAATCCGGGCGCCACGGGGCGGGACCAGCGAACCGAGACATCCGCGGGCAACTTGCTGTTGACACCCAGCACCCAGGCACGCTCTGGGCGGTTCGACTCGGTGTCGAAATGTGCGACCTGTTCGATTGCGTGGACGCCAGCATCCGTCCTCCCCGCACACACGACCGAGACGGGTGAGTCGGCCACGTCCGACAACGCCCGTTCCAAGACGCCCTGGATCGTTCGAATTCGGGGTCCCTGGGTCTGCCAGCCTTTGTACGCTGTGCCGTCGTATTCGATTCCGAGTGCGAAGCGCATCGAGCTGAGCCGTGAGCTAAGTCTGAGCGGAATAGCCCGCTCCGAAAGAGAACGGTAAATGACTGTCGAGTGACTCGCATCGACCGCAAGCGGAACTTCGAGCTGTCACGTCGCCCCCTGTTTCGCACGCCAGAAACGACGAGGCCGCGGGGGCTTCGGCGCCCTGCCGCGGCCTCGCACTCGCCAAAGCGCGATCAGGCGAGCTTTCTGAGTGCTTCATCCGCCAAACGACGTTGCATCTCGTCACCCTCGCTCAATACCTCTTCATACAGGGTGCGGGCACCGGCATCGTCACCCAGTTCCAGGTAGGCCGCGGCCAGATCCAGCTTGGTCGCGACGAAGGATGCTTCCTCGGGCGGCTCCGCCTCGTCGCTGCGAACCGCCAGCTCCGGGGGCGATGGCGCGAGGCCAGTCTGCTCCTCTTCATCGACGCTCCGGTTGGACGGCTCGGACCAGGTCAG
>JBFGYN010000456.1:0-3042 GCA_041587415.1 Candidatus Competibacterales bacterium
GAGAACGAGACGCGACGGTGATCGACGACCGGTGCCAATCGTTCGGCACGGCGCGATTTGGGTTTTCCTAGGGGTCTATCGGCCGATCCAGACGTGGCGGTGGCCTCCCCCACGCCGGGCCGCTCGCCGGCACAGGCACCAGCCACCCCTTGTGCCAATCGACCAACAACCGAGAAGCATCCCGTGATGTGTTTGGAAACGATGCGAAAATTGGTGCAAACGCCGACCCTCAGAAACCATACTTCTGCCGTTCATTAAGCATCCTGCTGTTGTCCGGAAAGTGTAGCGGTCGGCCCGAAGTTGTGCTGGTAGCCGGGTTTCTCTGGACTATGCGTGACTTTGCAACACTGAATTGAGCGAACCACGATGGCAGAGGCCTGATGAGCGAGGGCTGTCGGATGAGCAGACCATCGCCGTGCTCGGGCGATAAACGTTATAGTCCGGCTTTGCGACACTGTTGCACCCGCCATGGCGTTTCCATCCATCAAATTAGTGGTCGCTTCCGACGATCCGGCTGCGCTTCGCCGCGCCCGCCGATTGGCGACACAACTGGGTTTGAGCAGTTGGAACCGTGGCACCGATGACGATGCCTATTCGCTCAGGATCGATCGGGATCGGGTGGAGTTGCTTGCCCCCCGATCTCAAGGATTCCGGCCATTCTCCATCGATTTCGGACCACGGGGAGCGGCAGGGCGCATTCAGCGATCGAATCGCCGCAATGAACCGCTGATCAGGGCGGTTGGCGCTCGGCAAGCGACGTCGTATCGTGTAGTTGACGCAACCCCCGGACTGGGCCGCGACGCCATGTTGCTCGCGGCATACGGATTCCGGGTGACGCTCGTCGAGCGCTCGCCGGTAGTCGTGGCATTGCTCGATGACGCACTATGCCGGGCAGCCATGGCCGCACCGCAGTGGCGGATGGCGGCGCAGCGGTTGACGCTGCGTTCGGGGGATTCGATTCGCTGGCTGAGTGCCCTGCCTCCTGCTGGCCGACCTGACGTGGTCTATCTGGACCCGATGTTTCCGCAGCGTAGAAAGTCAGCACTGGTCAGGAAGGAAATGCGCATACTGCAAGCCATTGTCGGAGAAGATCGGGACAGCGGTCAGCTGATGGAAGTGGCTCTGGAGCGGGCGCGGCACCGCGTGGTCGTCAAACGACCCAAGGGATCGAACTGTCTTGGTGATGTGCGGCCGGACCACGTGATCGATTCCAAATCAGTCCGTTACGATGTTTACCTTGTCAGTGGCTGAACCACTCCGTCCTTCCTTTCTGAGCAGGCGGTGGCCTGGCTCATTCGTCCAGATCAGCGCGTTTCAACAAGGCTTTTACGTGGCGAATAGGTACCGCATAGGTGATCCCGCTCGATGAATTTCCCACCATCTCGCTGGGATTGGTAACCGGGACATAGACTTTGTTGACGACACCGACTACGGAACCATCGTCCGGTCTGTAGAGCGGGCTCCCACTGTTGCCTGGGAACGCCGTTGCGTCCAGTTGGAACACGAGAAACTCACTCGCATCAGTCGTATTCGGGTCGCGATCTCCGAAAGCGCCCAAGATCGGCGTGACGCTCGCGACGATTCCGCGATGGGTGGCCGCCTGCAGGCCAAACAGCGTGCCGGTCGGAAAGCCGGTGAAGGCGAACAGATGCCCCGCTCGCACCAGGCTGTCATCCCCAAGAGTCAGGGGAACCAATGCAGGACCTTCGAATGCGACCAACGCGAGATCGTGCTCCAGATCAATTTCCACCAGATGCGCGCGCATGGCCTTCACCTTTCGTCCGTGGCCCACGAGTATCGCGAGAAACTCGTCGGAATTTTCACTCAGTTCAGGCAGAACATGGGCGTTGGTCACCACGTGCAGTCCGTCCGACACGACAAAGCCCGTCCCCGTGAGCTTTCCCGCGGGTCGCCTCTGGTGGCTCATGGTGCCGACACCCACGATCGACGGTTTGAGGTTGGAAATCGTCTCGGCAAGATCGGCGCTTTCGGCCGCACCGCACGGCAAACTCGTGAGTAGTGGGACGATCGCCAACATCCACACCACGATTCGTGCGCGGCAAGGAATTGGACGCTGCATCGGTTTCAGAGGGCGATTCATCCCGATTTTACGCGGCGAGCCAGCTGTAGGAACCCTTTCCGGAGAGCTTCCACGGTCGTCTCGAGCTCACGTACACGCCGTTCCAATCGAATAATAGCATTGGGGTCATTACTCGCACCGCGGCTCAAAGTCTCGACGACAGCGTTCAAGCCGTCATCTCCGCTCATTGGGGGCGTCCGCTCGAGCTCGGGGGTGGAATCTGCAACATATTCGCTCTCCACGGCATGCCCAGTCTCCAGAAGCATCTCGCTGGCCACCTGCTTGACGGTTTCGGCAGTGAACTCGTGCAACTGCTCGGAGAATCCGAACAGCATCAGGCGTTCGCACAGCACATTGATCCGCCTCGGGATGCCTTGGCTGGCGGCAAAGATGGCACCGTGGGCATCTCGGGTAATCAGGGGATCGTCTTTCCAGCCAACCAATCCGAGGCGGTGCTTGATGTATTCGCGGGCCTCCTCGTCTGTGAGGGGACTGAGATGACACGACGCAATGATGCGTTGCCGAAGCTGCTCCAACTCCGACGATTGGAGTGTTTCCCGAAACTCTTCCTGCCCGAGAAGAAAACTTTGCAACAAGGGTCGATCGGATACCTGGAAATTGGATAGCATCCGCAGCTCCTCGAGGGAACTGGCCGGAAGATTCTGAGCCTCGTCCACCACCAATAAAACTCTCTTTTGCTGGCGCGAGGCGTTGGCAAGAAAGTCCTCGAACCGCTTGATCAATACCGGTTTGGACAAGTTTTCGTGCTCGAGTCCAAAGGCGGCCACAACCATTTGCAGCATGTCGTCTGCCTCGAGCTGCGTGGTGACCAGCTGGGCGGCGGTGATTTGATTCCGATCCAGCTCCTCGAGTAGGTTTCTGCCCAACGTGGTCTTTCCGGTTCCAATTCCACCGGTGATGACGATGAACCCTTCTCCCTGAGCGAGGCCATAGCGCAGGTA
>JBFGYN010000457.1:0-3041 GCA_041587415.1 Candidatus Competibacterales bacterium
CGACTCCGGGCGAGGGCTGGCTTGGCGCCGTTGGCATCAGCGCCTTTGTCTTCGGCCTCTACATCGTGGTGCAATCCTTTTCCTATCTCTCAGCCGACGGCGGCGGCTATTTCATGCAGCGCTTGAACGCCGCCCGCAGTCCACGGGATGCCCAACACGGGGCCTTGCTGTTTCTCGTGCTGCACTATCTGACGCGGGTGTGGCCCTGGTTTGTGGTCGGGCTCGCGGCGTTGGTACTGATTCCGCTCGGGCACGAGGCCCAGAGTCTCGATGGCGCTGCTGCGGCAGTTGCTGCAGATCGGGAAATGGCCTGGCCGGTGCTGATGGGGTATTTCATCCGCGGTCGCATCGTGCCGGAGACCAGCAATCCGATTAACCGGGCTCTGATCGCCGCCTACCGGCCTTTCGTGAGCGCGCTGCTGCGCTTTCCGCGATTGGTGCTGGTGGCGGCGCTGGCCGTCGCCGTTACCGCCATCTGGCCGTTGAGTCAGCTGGGCACCGAGTTCATGCCTAATCTGGACGAAGGGGACCTGCTTTACATGCCGACCACGTTCCCCGGCGTGTCGGCGGGAAAGGCCGCCGAAATTCTGCAGCAGACCGACAAGCTGATCCGCACGGTGCCGGAGGTCGAAAGCGTGTTCGGTAAGATCGGCCGCGCCGAGACCGCCACCGACCCGGCACCGCTGGAAATGGTGGAGACCACCATCCAGCTCAAGCCCAAGGATTTGTGGCGCCCGGGATTGACCACACAGGGACTGATCGAGGAACTCGATCGCATCGTGCAGCTGCCCGGACTCAGCAACGTCTGGGTGATGCCAGTCAAGAACCGCATCGACATGTTGGCAACCGGCATCAAGACGCCGGTCGGCATCAAGGTAGCGGGTCCGGACCTGCGAACGATTCAGGCCGTGGGCCAGCGCATCGAACAGGTGATGAGAGGCATTCCGGGCACGGCGTCCGTGTACTCGGAGCGCACCACCGGTGGGCGTTACGTGGAGGTGACCATCGACCGCCACGCTGCGGCTCGCCATGGGCTCAACGTCATGGATGTGCAAGACGTCGTCAGTACCGCCGTCGGCGGGCTGGATGTTTCCGAGACCGTCGAGGGTCTTGAACGCTACCCGGTCAACCTGCGATATCCACGCGAGTTTCGCGATTCCCTGGAGCGGCTGCGGATGCTGCCGCTCACGACCCCGACCGGGGCCGAGATTCCGCTGGAAGCCGTGACGCGCATCGATGTCGTCGAAGGGCCGCCCATGCTGCGCAGCGAGAACGCGCGCTTGAACGGCTGGATCTATGTGGACATAAGGGACCGTGATCTCGGCTCCTATGTGGCGGAGTCGCGGCAAGCCGTTGCCGAACGGGTGCCCCTGCCCGCGGGGTACTCGATTACTTGGTCTGGCCAATACGAATATCTGGAACGGGCTACCGAGCGCATGAAGTTGGTGGTGCCGGTCACTCTGGTAATCATTCTGCTCCTGCTGTATCTCAGCTTCGGTCGTATGGGGGAGGCGTTGCTCATCATGGGCACCCTGCCCTTCGCCCTGGTGGGCGGCCTGTGGCTGCTGTGGTGGCTGGACTATGATTTGTCGGTTGCCGTGGCAGTGGGGTTTATCGCGCTGGCAGGGGTGGCCGCCGAGACGGGGGTCGTGATGCTGGTCTATCTCGATTATGCGCTGGGCCGACGGCGAGATGCTGCTCGAGAAGAAGGCCGTGCCGTGACGTTGGAAGAGCTGCGGTCGGCCGTGATCGAGGGCGCCTTGCTGAGGGTGCGGCCGAAGATGATGACGGTCACGGCGATCATCGCTGGCCTGGTGCCCATCCTGTACGGCACCGGCACGGGTTCGGAGGTCATGCGGCGCATCGCTGCCCCCATGGTGGGCGGCATGGTGAGTGCCACACTCCTGACGTTAGTCGTGATCCCCGCGGCTTTTCTGATTTGGAAGCGTCGCGTGGTGCTCCGCGAACTCAATCGACGAGGCCATTCGGCGGAGCCGTTGTCCGCCCGGATCCCTCCTGCGGGCGCTCCGACCATATTTTGACAGCGCTCCCACGCACTCTTCGACCAGCGTGGGAGAGGTCTGTCCGGCAACACATCCTGATTAGAACAAGGGCTTCAGTTTGGGGCCAGCGAGGGGCTCGGGCTCATCCTCACGTGGTACCAGCCAAGTGGGGCTGAGCTTCAGCGGTTCCGTGAGCCATTTTTCGCCAATCCTCGGAGTCGTGCCGTCTTCGGGTACAGCGATGCCATCTCCTGGCTTCTTCGTGCCGTCTCTCGGTAGGACCTTGACGACAAAGTAGTCCTGATCCGCTTCCACCTGCCGAATTCCGATGGAATCGGGGGCGAGCTGGAAAAATGCCGTCAACGTGATGACTTTTCCGTTCTCGTCGGGCCGATCGAAGACGAAGCGCGCAGTTTTCCAATTTTGTCCTGCTCGTCGTTCAATTCGCTGCGGCAGTCGTAATCCATATCGTCGGCGAGCGTCAACGCAGACTCGACACCACTATCCGCATCCCAACTGAACGACAACGAGCCCTTTCGATTCGGTGACGAAGGGCCCGCCACGGTGCAGCTCAGCGGCTCGCCGACCCGGACCGCCGTTTTGTCGCACGAAATGGCGGCAACCGTAAGGCTCTTCGTCGGGGCCGTATTTCAGGTGCTCCAATCTGGGGGCGAAACCGCGCGAGTAGCCTGAGGAGCCTGAATCGGGCTGATTGAACGGCACCTCGTCGGTCCCCGACCGTTTCAACGGGTAGCTGTGATCCTTGTCCTGAGCGGACGGGAAATAAATCGACAGCCCCTTTCCATTTGCGTAGAGGGCGCCCTTGCGGAAGGTGATCACCGTGGGGTGTCACGGCAATCGAGTGAAAGCGGTGTTCGTGACCCCACGCAATATTCCGGTTAGCCCACATCAGTCGCCAGGGCACTCAAAACCGCCACAACCGCACTCTCATCCGGGTGCTCGCTGCGCCGGGTGAGGCGGCGCTCGTGCTGGAAGGATCCGGAGATGGAAGCTTCGCGCCACCGATCGACATGGACG
>JBFGYN010000458.1:0-3033 GCA_041587415.1 Candidatus Competibacterales bacterium
CCAGGACGGCTGCGAATTCCGCCAGCATCCGGGGTCCCTGATGAAGTATCCGGGTTAGATCTGTTGAAACGCGTCGATCGGCGAAGGGCTCATGTTGCCCTCCCGGGCCCACTCCCGTACCTGCGCCGTCGTCGATATCCTGCCTGCTGCCGTAGGCAATAACCATATCGTCTCGGCCTCGAATAAGATCCCGTTGCCCGGCGCTTGTGCCGGGCAACGCTACCGTATTGGGACTGGATCTACGCACCCGTCTCGAGCGGCGCTTCGCGCGGCCGTTAACTTGCTGGTTTACCTGACCCTGGTGGGATTGGTGCCGGCACCTGGTTCGAAACGGGGGGAAGCGATTTCAGGTACGCAAAGACCGCGCGAAGGTCCTCATCACTCAATTTTCCGTAATTGAACCACGGCATGGGTGGCAGGATCGGGCGACCGACACCAGCGTGTTTACCGGTGCGCATGGCCTGAATGAAATTCTCCTCGGTCCAGTCGCCCAGCCCTGTCGAATCCGGAGTGAGATTTGCCGAGTAGCTTACACCCCACGGGCCTGCCCAAGCGGTCAGGTGATTGTTGGTGATGGCGCCCCAACGGTCTGGTGCGATGACACCCTCCGGAATGGCGGGTATTGCCTCCTCGGCGGGATGACCCGCAAGCAGCCTGGTCGTGTCCAGTTCCGGCTCTTCCGCGCCGAAGATTTTGGGGGTATGGCAGTCATGGCAACCCCCGACCGTCACGAGGTATGCCCCCCGGTCCACCGGCTCCTCCGTCGCAAAAGCGCCGATGCTGATCAGCCCAGCGCCGATCGCTACAATCCCCAACCTTTCAATGAATGATCTGGCAGTGCACATTGTATGCTCCATTTTCTTTTGCACGGGTGGCCATGGATGTATCAACGTACATCCGAGATTCATGCGAGCGGACAGCCCATCATTGGAACTCAGCGTGGCGTGCACGGGCACCGCCCCCGCCGGAACGATCGGTTGCGGGGCGCCGAGAAAACCGCTGCTACCGGTAGCTGATGGACCGTTGGCGTGCCCTTGGGCCCGTCAATCGCTAGCCGGGATCAAAGCATGGAATAGGGGTGAGCGCAGGCTTCATAACCACCTCCCACGAACTGGCAGGGGCAGTAACTCTCGTTCTCCCCGAAGCGGGGAGCGCCGCGCGGTCTCTGCCGAGTGGCAGTTCAGAACGGTCGGCCGCCGGACCGAAATTGAATCGATCGAACTTCCTTGTCCGTAGAGCATTGGCGTTTCGCAATGCAGTGCGTGAATCCAATTGCTGCCGCGAAATTTATGCATATTCACCGGACAAAATCAATCAGTCCTGAGAGCCGCAGACGAGGGCCGAAGTCTTTTCGTCAATCGGTCGGCTAGACATCATGTTGAGGGCTAATGTCGCCACATCAACCGTGCAACGTGCTTGTCCGCTGCCCAGATGAATTATTGAAAAGACTTGACCCCTTCGTGACCCCTGTGTGGGTTTGCCCGGATATTTCACCAGGGCGGCGCCAGGACGGCTGCGAATTCCGCCAGCATCCGGGGTCCCTGATGAAGTATCCGGGTTAGTCCACCTCGGATTCGCCCGTTTCCAGATAGTAGTGGCGCTGGGCCTCGAGGCTGTCGTTCAGCTCGTAGACCAAAGGCGCGCCGGTTGGGATCTCGAGATTTGGTATTTCCTCGTCGGAGATATTGTCGAGGTGTTTGATCAGAGCCCTCAGGCTATTGCCATGGGCGGCAATGAGCACGTTGCGACCGGGCGCCAGCGTCGGAGCGATGGTGCCCTCCCAGTACGGGAGTACCCGCTGCAGTGTTATCGAGAGTGATTCCGTGGCGGGCAGCTGGGCGGGATCCACGTCGCCGTAGCGCGGGTCGAACTTGGGATGACGGGGATCGTCGGCTTCCAGTGCCGGCGGACAGACGTCGTAGCTGCGCCTCCAAATGCGGACCTGCTCGTCGCCGTATTCGCTTGCCGTCTCCGCCTTGTTCAGACCTTGGAGCGCACCATAGTGGCGCTCGTTCAACTTCCAGCTGTTGCTGATCGGTACCCAGCACTGATCCATCGCTTCCAGTGCCAGCCAAAGCGTTCGAATAGCCCGCTTCTGCACCGATGTGTAGGCCTGGTCGAACCGAAAACCTGCACCGTGCATCAGCAGCCCGGCGGTGCGCGCTTCCCGGACACCGCGTTCACTCAGGTCGACATCGGTCCAACCGGTAAAGCGGTTCTCCAGGTTCCACGTGCTCTGCCCGTGGCGGAGCAAGACGAGTTTGATCATTGGGCCTCCTCTGAAGGTCACGGTTGGCCGGTATCGATGCACCGACCGGGTTGGCGTTTGGCCATTGGAAGACGACCAGTTTCGCAAACGCTGAGGAACTCCTGGAATTTATCGCGATCATCTGCGTTTTGCACGTTTGCGAGGATGCAAACCAGCCCCGGTGTTCACCACGCGCACCTCAGCGGCTGGCGGGCAGCTCCTTGGCAATCGTGGTCAATCGACTTCCCCGGCGACCGTCGTTTTCGAGTTACTCGTCCGACAACCAGATGGAGGGCAGATCCAAAGAGGAAGTTCGACCCACGTCAGCGTGGCTTGCTTCCAGCCAGGCACATGCACGGGCCCGACCCATGTCGCGCAGCTTCTCGAAAAACGGCAGATGGGCGGCCATTTTCGATTCCCAAGGCAAAGAGCCGATTTGCTCGTCTGCCTCGATCAAGTGAAAACGCAGGCGGGCCAGGCGTCGCTCCATTCGCCCCGGTGGCAACCAGGACCCGGAAATCGATTCGCGGGCGTGAGCAAACATACGCATTTCCCGCCGAAAAGCACTGTTGAACATGATCTCAACTGCGCGCTTGTGAATGTCCCGGGCCGTGCGCGGAGTCTCGCCCAGTTTCATTGGTGCCAGCAGCACGAGCAGGATATCCGGCGCGGCACAGTTGTAGAAAAGCGGAAAGATCGCGGGATTGGCCGAGTAGCCGCCATCCCAATAAGGCTCGCCCCCGATCTCGATGGTGTGGTGAATGGTGGGCAGGCAGGCCGAGGCG
>JBFGYN010000459.1:0-3018 GCA_041587415.1 Candidatus Competibacterales bacterium
AAGCACCGCGCGCGACGCGTCCGTTTCCTGAAAGGCGGGGCTATTTGCTGCATCGACGATGATATCGGCGCAGGCTTCCGGCGACAGGTGCTGTGTGTTCAGCACCAGGTCGTAGTTCAGCGGATCGCGCCAATCAGATTCGAAGAACCGCGAAAACGTACCAGCATGGAACGCGTCGTTGCGCACGATCTCGCGGTGCGCGACGTCTTCAGCGACGCCTAGCCGATGCATCATCTCGCGAATCCGATCCTCCATCGGCGCGCAGACCCGAACGCAGAGAATGTGCGGGATGGCATGCAGCAGACGCGCCGCCCCCCAGCCCCGGAACACAACATTGCCACGGCTCGCGAGTTTGAGGATCTCCTCACGGGTCAGATACCCGTTGCCGCTTGACCGAGCAGCATCTGGCTTCTTGCCATTTTTTGTACCGGTCAGGAAACGGTACACTTCGCTCAGGCCAGCGCTCTCCCCCCGTTCTACAGGAGTTTCCACGAGCTCGTGATGCACCAGCCGTAGGTTCAGGCGGTCCACGAGAAGTGTGGCGACGTCCTTGCCCCTGGTCCCCATTTCACGAGTCATAGCGACGACAGTCATTTTTGGTGTTCCTTCAACAAGGTTCAGGTCACTCGCTCGCTCCCTGCCAACTGGATGTCCTAAAGGTGCCAATTGACGACCGTCACGACCACGTGAAGGTAGGTCGGGAATGGCGGGCGTCTCATCGCCGAGTGACCGGCTCCCACGACAACGTGTGGGGGCCGGTCTTCGCGTGGGCTGGCTTGTGTTCAGGGCACGCTAACGATCAAGCCAAGCTCCAACGCTCGTTGGAACTCTGCCCGGTCCAGCGTGCCGCTCTTGTCGACGTCAGCCTTCGGGAAGTTTTCGGCAGGCGTATCCGGCAGGGCCGTGGTGACCTCGTCTGGGGTCAGAGCCTGGTTGTCATCCATGTCGACGTCATCGAAAACTACGGCGCCGACATTGGCCACGGACAAAGCCAAGACCGCTGCAAATGCTAGTGCACCCGCAACCGTTTTCATTGGCTCATTACTCCGTTCAGGACGGTAAACCGGCGCCTACGACACAGGTGCCGGAGGCGGGGATCTCCCCGTCTATGAAAAGAAATGGTGTTGAATTCACTGTACAGCAAGCAGACGGCGCCCCGACCGTCAAAAATACCGGGTGGTGCTGTCGTATCATCAATCTGCGTAGTCGCAGGTAAGGGAGCGCGACGAGACGCCGCCGCGAGCGCGACTTCCAGATCGCCAGGTATGTATGGCCCCGACGGCCGCAGTCCTCAGATACAGCAAATTCGTCGGAACCCTGATTTCCGCTCCGGGTCAGGAGCGTGAATTCGCGGGGTGCTCCGACGCGGGTCTGCCATCCGGCGGTTAACCGTCGTTCCGGCGTGGCGGTCGGCAATCCGCCGGATTTCATGTGTTCACAGGCGCCCTGCGGAGCGCGTATTCAGTGCCATTTTCCGCTTTACGATTCCTTCAGAAGTTCGGTGCGAGGCGCCCGCAACCCAACCTCCACTAATAACCTCCGTAGTAAGTCCAGGGCACAGCTCTGACGTCCGTGCTCACGGCACCGACCCCTTCGAGCTGCTTTATCTTCTCGGTCAGATTTGCCAACCCATCGGCGCTCTCAACGAAGCCCACCAAGGTGACCTTGCCATCGACCACGGTCACATCGAGGTTACCCCCAACGGTATTGATGTTCGGCGCCTCCTCGAGCATCGAGCGAACCCGCTCTTCGATGAGCTTGTCTTTCAATCTCGCGGTCATCTCCGAGACGCCTTCGCGTCCAACGGCTTGGGCATGCTGGCAGACCAGCGATACACCCATCTCGATCGGCACATAAGCTGTGTTGATGACCAGATCGTATCCGGTAGGGTCCATCCAGTCGCGATTAAACCGCGTTTCAATTACCCGGGCATGGGCCGCATCGCTGCGCTCGATCTCCCGGCGCGCAACCGCATCGTCGCCAATGCCGAGGCGACGAACCATTTCAGCCATACGGTTCTTCATCGGCGCACAGACGCGCACACAAATGACGTGGGGAATCGCCCGCAACAGCTGCGCCGCACCCCAGCCCCGAATGATGACATTTCCCGCAAGCGCACGCTCGAGAATTTCTTCGGAAGTAAGCCGTGACAGGCGGCGAGAATCGATCTTCCAGCGCTCCCAGAGCGATGCTTCTCCTTCAAGAAATCGGTGAACAGCGCTCTCGCTGGTTTGAAGCCGCTCCGCAACATGTTGCTCAACGAGTTCGTGATGGACGACTTCGAGCTTGAGCGCTTCCGCGACACCTGCCGCCACATCCTTGCCGAGGGTTCCCATCTCGCGCGTCATTGCGATCACGGTCATCGAGTTTCTCCCTTCGCCGCTGATCGACAGCGGCCCAAGAATACCGAGCGCACTGCAATTCTACACCGCCTCTGTGCGCAAGCAACGGGCTGATGGCCCAACCAAACGGACGCACGTTCGCGGCGGACATGCTTCCCTCGAGCTATTCCATGTCGCGCAGCGCTAATGACCCGTCCGCAGGAACAATTGGGTAGATTTGGGTCAAACTCGGGCGTAAACTGATCCGTTAGCGCGCGTACGAAATGCACCGGAAAATGGACGCTCGGCCCTGACCTTCTGCTTTCCGGCGGTAGTCGGACCTTCAACAACGGCTCGGCCGACTTCCGAACCGTGCCACAACGCGACGTAGCCTCAATCGACCGTCCATCCTGACTGCGGCTGATCGCCCATTGTCTGCTTTCCGGTGAATAATCGACCCTGAGAAAGTTGGCATTTGAACGAGAGAACTCGTCCACCGGCGCTTGGGAGTAGGCCTGTCAGGCTAATTAGTCCGGTTATTTGCTGAATGAATTGGTCAGTCTTGGAGAACGATATGCGGTGCTACGATGTTGAGGCATGGGGCGGCGAATGGTGCCACGAGTTCTATCGCAAAGACGGCGATATTGTTCTGACGCGGCAGGGAACGAACAAGGTACTCCCAAATCGAATCGAGGTG
>JBFGYN010000460.1:0-3015 GCA_041587415.1 Candidatus Competibacterales bacterium
CCAACCGGCCGTGTAGTCACTCACGCCCACCAATAGCGCGTAGCTGGCCCGGTAGAGGGTCAACTCATCCTCGCCGTTCCCCACTACGACAACACCGCGGCGGTCGCTGTTACCCTCGGCCGCGACGGCTGCGACGGCCGCGACACTCATGACAAGCGCGACCGCCAAGAGGTAAAGCGGCAGAAAATATTGCATCAACCGCAGATGAAATTCGTCGGTTCGTGCGCCCATGGCAATTTGATGCCTTTCACTCGACGGCGTTCCCTGCACGGAATTGCGACTGCCAATATCTCCTTTGGCACGCAATGACCAAACACCCATTACCCGAAAGTCGAACCTCGAACAGTCCACCCCGAACAGCGCAAAGTCTAGTTCGGAATTCACGGGCGGGTGGCGGATTTTGGTCTATAAACAGAGGAAATCGACGAAAGGGCACCACTAGTGGAAGAATTCCTCAACTCAAAAGCCGCCATGACGCCCGGTGTTGCAGGGACGGCGACCGCGATGATTACCGCGACCCTGGTCGGGCAATTCGGCGTCCCGGGAAATTGGACTGGTTTGGTGCTGAGCCTGCTATTCGGTCTATTCGTTTTAGGCGACAAGGCGACACCGATTATGCAGCGAGTGCTGTTTTACTTCGTCAACTCGATGATTATTTTCAGCGTTGCCATCGGTATCAATACCGCTGGAATCGCGGCAACCAAATCCGAGCAGCAGGCCCAGTACGAAAGCCGCTGGGTGCCGCCGGAGGGCGAGGCAGGCGGATTCTTTCAACAGTGGTTTTGATGTCCCCCCTGGCCCGAATCGCTCGCCGGGCGAGCGATGCGGACTAGCCCGGATATTTCACCAGGGCGGCCTTCGGCTAGCTCGCAGGTGGTTGATCGGTAGGAGTTTATGTCCAGTTTAGCGGCTCAGTTCTGGCGCACAAAGTGTACCGCCGCCAAAGGCCGCCCTGATGAATTATCCGGGCTAGTCGGACTCCAGCCGATGATCCATGTCGTGGGAGGGTCTGGAGCGGCAATCGCCGACCACCCGCGCGGGTACGCCGGCGACCGTGCAATGAGGGGCCACGTCGCTCAGTACGACGCTGCCTGCCCCAATTTTTGCGCAGGTGCCAATCTCCACATTGCCAAGAATTTTGGCACCGGCGCCAATGAGCACCCCGCTTCGCACCTTGGGATGTCGGTCGCCGGTGTCCTTGCCGGTACCTCCGAGTGTGACCTCTTGGAGTATCGAAACGTCGTCTTCGACCACAGCCGTCTCGCCGACAACCAACCCGGTTGCGTGGTCGATAAGAATGCCGCGTCCGAATCGCGCCGCCGGATGAATGTCCACTCCCAGGGCGGTGGAAACGTTGCTGGAAAGGTACAGCGCCAGGGACTCTCGTCCATGCTGCCACAGTGCGTGCGCCACTCGGTGGGCTTGAAGAGATTGGAAACCCTTGAAAAAAAGCAAAGGTGTCGAGTAGTGCTGGCACGCCGGATCTCGGTCGCGCACGGCGCGGATGTCTGCACGCACCGCGCCGCCAATCTCGGGATCCGACGCCAACGCGTCTTCGATGATTTCCCTCACCAGCATCGCGGGTAGCGTCTCAGTCTTGAGCTTGTTCGCCAGGTGGAAGCTCAACGCGGCCTCGAGTGTCGAATGGTTTAGGATCGTCGCGTGGAGAAAGCTGGCGAGAATGGGTTCTTGTTCCGCCTG
This sequence comes from Candidatus Competibacterales bacterium, assembly GCA_041587415.1. GTDB lineage: Bacteria > Pseudomonadota > Gammaproteobacteria > Competibacterales > JAHEDQ01 > JBFGYN01. Next base: position 1,702 of record JBFGYN010000460.1, read on the forward strand.
GGTCGTCACCTCTTGAATGATGCTGTCCCAAAGCGGATCAGTTTCCGGCTTGCGGCGCTCGCGGACCGCGATCGTCGTTGTCATTTCGGGCTCCTGGGTATTCCGGGCCTCGATACCCCGGCGTGTATCCATCTGCGCGTTGTTACAGAATTGTCTTGCTCCGTCAACAGGGCGTGTTTCCGGAAAGGCTTCCCTCAGCTCTCAACGAGCCGGCAATCCGTTACTGGAATACCCTGAATAGCGTTCGTGGATTCCCCTCCAGGAGCAGTGCCTCAAATGTGGGTGCGGGCTTGCCCCCCAAGTTCCGCAGTTAAACGCGCAAGTAATTGATTAATTTGGCACCGAGTGCCCGAAAATGACACAACACGGTCAGCGCGGGGCTTTCGGGGGCGCGATCTCCAGGTGGTCGAACAGTTCCAGTTGCTGAGCGCTGGCGCGGCCGATGCCGCCGTAGGGGCGGCCATCAATTCGCACGCGGTGTCGCTGAATCTGGCGTAGCGTTCGCAGGGCCCGCTCCGGTGAGAGCGGGCTGCCCGCGGCCTTCAGGCGCTCGCGCACGATTCGGTGCAGTACCAGCGCCAAGAAACAGATCAGCGCATGGGCGCGAATGCGCTCCGGCAGGCGATGGTAAACGGGGGCGATCTCAATGTCGCCCTTCAGCACCCGGAAGCCCCGCTCGATGTCCGCCAAGGCCTTGTAACGGGCAATCACTTCCTCGGCGCTGAGATCGGCGAGCGTGGTCACCAACAGCAGCTTGCCGTCGAGCCGTTCGGCCGCCTCGCGCGCCGATTCGTCGACACCGTAGCAAAACCGTTCGGCTTGCATGTCCGGCTGCACGATGCGTCCGAGCCGTGCCTCGCTCACCGCTTGCTGGAATCGGGCGTAGGCGCGCCGGTCGGTAGCTCGCCGGCCGCGCAGCGCCTTACCCTCGTCCTGCTCATCGAGGCGCTGGCTCAATCGATCGCCCAACGCAGTGAGCACGTCGATGTGCTCGCGCCGGGCCGCGCTCTGTTCGGCGGCACGCTCCGGGTCGTGGGCAATGATCAGCCGCCGTCCCTGCCAGGTCGCTTCCAGCACCGACGACTCGCCACTCGCGCCGGATAGGCGCTCGAGTTCTCGGTGCCACTCGATCATGCGCTCGGTGAACGCCTCGTAGCGCCGCGCAGGAACGGCCAGGATGTAATCCACCGCGAGATCCTTCTCCTCGGCCAGCGCCTCCAGCGTCTGCACATTGTCCAGACTGAGCAGACCTCGGTCGGCGACCACCACGACGCGGCGCAAGGAAAAGCGCCGCTGCAGTCGCTCGATCATCGG
>JBFGYN010000461.1:0-3007 GCA_041587415.1 Candidatus Competibacterales bacterium
CGCGCTTACACGGGGAAAGTCGGCGTGCAAATCATGCACGTGACCGACACCGAGCAACGCCGGTGGGTCGAAAAACGCGTGGAAGAAAGTGGTTGCAAAGCCAATCTAGGCACCGACGAGAAAAAACAGCTGCTGCATTGGTTGACCGCCGCCGAGGGTCTCGAGCGCTATCTCCACAACAAGTACGTCGGCCAAAAGCGCTTTTCACTGGAAGGCGGCGACAGCCTCATTCCCATGATGGACGAGATCATCCAGCGCTGCGGAGCCCAGGGCGCAAAGGAAATGGTCATTGGCATGGCACACCGGGGACGCCTTAACCTGCTGGTGAACATCATCGGCAAGTCTCCGCAAATGCTGTTCGAGGAATTCGAGGGGAAACGCGATCCCGAGTTGTCAAGCTCGGGTGACGTGAAATACCACATGGGATTCTCCGCCGACGCCGATACGCCCGGCGGTCCAATTCACCTGGCACTGGCATTCAATCCGTCTCACCTGGAAATCGTCGATCCGGTCGTCGAAGGTTCGGTTCGCGCGCGTCAGGAGCGACGCGGGAACGGCGAGCGCGATCAGGTAGTACCCATCCTGATTCACGGAGACGCCGCATTCGCGGGACAGGGTGTCATTTTGGAGACTCTGCAAATGTCTCTCACCCGCGGCTACCGCACCGGGGGTACGATACACGTGGTCGTCAACAACCAGATTGGTTTCACCACCAGTCACCTGCAGGACGCCCGGTCTTCGGAGTATTGCACCGATGTCGCCAAAATGATCGAATCGCCGATCTTTCATGTGAACGGCGATGATCCTGAAGCGGTTATTTTCGTCACACGGATGGCGGTGGATTTTCGCAACACGTTCCACAAGGACGCCATAATCGATCTGGTCTGCTACCGCCGCCACGGTCACAACGAGGCCGACGAACCCGCGGCGACGCAACCCGTGATGTACGCAAAGATAAAGAAGCAGCCGACGACACGGACTCTGTACGCGGACCGGCTCATCGCAGAAGGCATCGTCAGCAAGACGGACGTGAGCGCAATGGCTACAGCGTATCGGGACAACTTGGATGCCGGGAAGCCGGTATCACGCCCGATCAGCCAAAAACCGGACACCAAATTTGCCACGGATTGGACGCCCTATCTGCACCAGGATTGGGACGCGCCAGTCAAGACAGCCGTCAATCTGGATACCGTCAGGGAACTGGCGGCCAAGCTGCTGACGCTCCCGGAAGGTTTTGAACTCAATCCGCGCGTCGCCAAGATCATGGACGATCGGCGCAAAATGGCTGCCGGCGCTCTGGCGATCGATTGGGGCTTCGCCGAAAACATGGCCTACGCCACCCTCGTCAATGACGGATTTCAAGTCCGGCTCTCGGGACAGGATGCAGGACGCGGCACGTTTTTCCATCGCCACGCAGTCCTGCACAATCGGAAAAACGGGGACATACACGTCCCAATTCAATCCATCTTGGACGACACGAAACCGTTCCTGGTGATCGATTCGCTGCTCTCGGAAGAAGCGGTACTCGGATTCGAGTATGGCTATTCCACCACGGAGCCCAACGCACTGGTGATCTGGGAAGCGCAATTCGGCGATTTCGCCAATGGCGCGCAGGTGGTCATCGATCAGTTCATTTCCTCTGGGGAAGCCAAGTGGGGTCGGCTGAGCGGGCTGACCATGTTGCTGCCGCACGGGTTCGAGGGTCAGGGTCCGGAGCACTCGTCGGCGCGGCTGGAGCGCTATCTCCAGCTTTGCGCGGAACACAACATTCAGGTCTGCACCCCCACTACGCCGGCCCAAATTTTCCACGCGCTGCGACGTCAAATGCTGCGGATGTTCCGAAAACCGCTGGTGGTCATGTCACCCAAGAGCCTTCTGCGCCACAAGCTCGCAGTGAATGTCATCGAAGATTTGACCCAGGGCGAATTTCAAACCGTCATTGGCGAAGTGGACGACATCAAACCGCGGGATGTCGATCGCGTCGTCTTCTGCGGTGGCAAAGTCTATTATGACTTGCTTGAGGCACGGCGGCAGAAGGAACTCGAGAACGTTGCGATCATCCGCATCGAGCAACTCTATCCTTTCCCCCAAGCCCGATTCGAAGCAGAAATCGAGTTCTATCCAAAGGCCAAGAAAGTCGTGTGGTGCCAGGAGGAACCGGAGAATCAGGGGGCTTGGTACCAGATCCAACATCGGCTGCGTGCGAGTCTTTCACCGAAGCACTCCCTTGCGTACGCTGGTCGTGAACCGGCCGCATCGCCGGCCGTAGGAAAATTCAGCGTCCACGTGGTGCAGCAGCAAGGCTTGGTCAAACAAGCGCTGGAAGGTTGATACTGTCCATGAGCAAACTCACCCAAAAGCAAAGGGCAAATTGATGAGCGTCGAAGTCAAAGTCCCCGTTCTTCCAGAATCCGTCGCCGATGCCACTTTGGTGACTTGGCACAAACAGCCCGGCGAAGCTGTCAGCCGCGACGAAAACTTGGTCGATCTCGAGACCGACAAGGTGGTGCTGGAAGTGCCCGCACCCGCTGACGGAGTGCTGGCCGAGATTGTGCGCGCCGATGGCGAAACCGTGCTTGCTGGGGACTTGATTGCCCTGATCAAGACGGACGGTGGCGCCAGTGGAGAAAGCGCCGAGCCGGCAAAGTCTGCTGCGAGTGAAGCCGAAGCGAAGGAAAAGCGAAAGGTGGAAGCGCAGTTGGAGACGCCGTTGAGCCCTGCCGTGCGGCGGCTGGTAAAAGAACACGACCTAGACCCTGGGGACATAGAAGGCACGGGGCCGAAAGGTCGCGTCACCAAATCTGATGTCTTGGCCTTCGTGGAACGCGGCGAATCCGCTCAGAAGCCAGCGCAAAAAACCGCTCAGCAGGCGCCGAGCACGCCCGCGCCAGCCTCGACACCCGCTCCGGCCAAGGCCCCAATTCCTCCGGACTCCAGCGGTCGGCTCGAACAGCGGGTCGCCATGACACGGCTGCGTAAGCGGATTGCCGAGCGACTCGTGGAAGCG
>JBFGYN010000462.1:0-2992 GCA_041587415.1 Candidatus Competibacterales bacterium
ACGGTTTAGGCCGTTCGTCAGCATTTTCGCGGATAGCCGGTTCTGGAACACGGTATTGGCTGGGCGTCGCCGCACTGCCGCAAGGCGGCTCTGAGCCCACTCCGGAAGTGCCGAATTCTTGCTGTGTGCGCTCGCAGAGAATTCACCCCAGCAACCCCGAAAAATCCGTCGCTACGGCGCGGCGAGACAAGCCGCCGTTCGGGCAAGCCGCAGCGAGGCTTTCGCAGGCTACGACTGGGTCGCGGGACAGAGTTCTTGACATTGCAGCGAGGATAAACTGGAGATCGCAAATTGGACTTCGCATTTGCGCTACGTCGGGTGCCGAGCTGCTGCGCACTTGGGCTAGCCGGAGAGTTCTACAATGGAACGTTGTCCCAGAACTCCTCGGCGTCTTCATTCGCCTCGGGAGCCGCTCTTGCCGTGCTGCGATTGCCCGGCCTGGTCAGTTCATATTCCTGATGAAGCGCTGTCTTAATGCGTGCAGCCCGGTCCTTGTCCGTGATCGCTCGGTCAATCGCGCGTTCTATCTCGTCCAGTCCAAATGGTTTCTTCATACTGCCCCCCAAAAGCCATCCCTTATCGTTTCCAAATTAGCAACAATCGTGACAGATAGGGCTCAAGGCGGCGAGCTGCAAGGCGGCGACACGTGGCCGAAGTCGCGCTCGGTAACCGGTCATTCGGGATAGCCGGTTGCCTCCACGTGCAAGCCACGACTGATTAGGTCGCTAGCTGTGATCTTGGCGGACGACGCTTGCCGTTCGCCATCCGACAACGGTCGTATATTCAGCGCCCTCCCGACGACGGCAGGGAGCCCAGCGCGGACGACGTAGACCGTGCCGGTTTCTCAGCTATTGGCCTGATCCCATGCTTCGCACCACCGCATCGGCGGGTGCGTCGATGAACTCACGTATCGCCTTCCCTTTGGCTCCAATATTTACGACCATGAAACGAGCAGGTCTCGTGCCCACATTGCGAGCAATGTGCGGCACTCCAACGTCCTCAATAAACGCCCGTTCGCCCGTGAGACCAATAATGCGTCCGTCCTCGTATTCGACCTCGATCTCGCCCTCGAGGATGTGGACAAGCGTTGGCGACTGGTGGGTGTGCCAATCACCACGGAAACCCGGATGAAGTGTGATGATGGCAGAGGCGACCTCAGGTTCACCCTCAGGATAGGCAAAATTCTCACCGAGTATGGTCGACCCGATAAGCAGCAAAGGGAACTCTGTGATCAGATTTGCGGATTTCGGCGACTGATTGGAGATGGCCAGCCAGCCGACAGCGACAGCCAAGGAACCAATTGCGACTATGGCGGTCGCCGCGAGGATGAATACTGGGCGCCGGCGGTTGATTGGCGTCGGCGGCAAATCCGTACTCTCTCCCGCCCGTTCAACTTTGACGTCGAGCATGTACCCGCGGCCCCTTATCGTGCGCAACAAATCCGAGTTCTCGGGTCCAATCGCCGAGCGTATCTCGTGAATACATTGGGTCAGAGAGTCTACACCGACCGTCACATCGGGCCAGACTTTCTCTAGTAATTCCTCCTTAGTGATCATGCATCCCGGGCTCGAAACTAAAATCAAAAGTAGGTCTACGGATTTTGGCCGTAAGTGCACATCACATCCGTCGCGTTGAAGTGCAAAGCGATTATCGTCGAAGGAACAATTCCCAGATATATAGGGCATCCGGCACCTCTCAGCACACTTTCAGCAGAAATTCGTAAGATCTTAATATTGCCATAAGCCAGAGATCATGCCGATTTACATCAATAATGGTAAACTAAGAACGACGTCCGCGCCATGCGTCCCATCCGCGTGATGCGAGCCATGCGATAGCCCGGGCGCACTGACGACCCATGGAGTATAATTCCAATGCGCCGATCCCGGTTAATCGGAATCGCGTCGGCAGCGCAAGTCTTTTTGACTTTCGGTGCGACAGCGATGGATTCTAGCCAATCAGACAATGCACACGCCTTTGAGGTTCCCGGAACGGGCTATCTTATTCGTTTGGATGACGATGGGCATCGTGCAGGGATGATCCCAAACGCAGAACTCGTAGACGCTATGACGCAGTGGATTGTAGACGTCTCAGGGATGCAGGCGCCCGAAGAGCCGCCACGATTTCGACTGATGTCGCCGGCGGCATTGATGGCTGAGGCTTTCACGGCGGCCGAAGGCGCCAAGAAAGCCTTCCGGCCCCCCAGTGGCTCCCCTACGATCGAGGCACTGTACGACCGCCGGCACAGTACAATTCTTCTCCCGGACGGATGGCACCCCAACCCCATTTATCTGTCGGCCCTCGCGCATGAACTGGTCCATCATATTCAGGCCCAAGCCGACTACAGATATGCATGCGTGGGTGCTGCCGAAGCTCCGGCTTATGCGGTGCAAGAGGAGTGGCTGCAGTTGTTCGGCACGACACTTGAAGGCAGCTACGGCATCGACAGACTAACATTGTTTGTGCGGACAACGTGCGGCATGTGACGATCGAGAGGCGGCCACGCAGATATTTGGGAGTGGACGCGAACGACCATTCCGTCCCGCGACCCGGGCATTGACCATCGAGTCCTCGCTGCGCGCCGACTGAATGTCCGCATTTCCTTCTGCCATGCAGCGTTAGAAAATCAGCGGTGCAGCGGGTCGTCGCGCTGCGAGCGCGCGCAGCAAGGTAGCGGCGCTTCCGGGTTGGGCTCGTTGCCGTCGTCGACCAGGTGCTTGGCGAGTGTCCGGTACCGAAAATCGAACGGCTGGCACCGCCTCCGCCTTTGCTTACTCGGCTGGAATATATACCTCGTCAGGCGAGCGCGCACCTGCGCGCACGGACGTTCCCCTCCCCGCAACCTTCCGCTGCGGCTCGGCGGTATAGCTGCGCTTGGGGGAGCGGCTAATCGCCAGGATCGTCCGGCCGGCGCGGCACGAGAAGCGCTACGATAAGGATCAGCGTGCCGACTATGATCCAGGTCAGCAACGATGCATTGGCCGCCACCAGTAGC
>JBFGYN010000463.1:0-2966 GCA_041587415.1 Candidatus Competibacterales bacterium
GGCAGCAAAACGTTCGGTCGCCTGCCGCTCACCCCTGGTTTATCCTCGAACGCTCATGATGCAGGAGCACGGCCATTGATTGCGCCGATCGATTTCTACTACTGGGCCACCCCCAACGGCTGGAAGATTGCCATCTTCCTGGAAGAATCGGGGCTCCCATACAATCTGATTCCGGTCAATATCAACGAGGGTGAACAATTCGAACCCGATTTCCTGAGCATAAGCCCCAACAACAAGATTCCGGCCATTTTGGATCCTGACGGATCGGATGGTCGGCCCGTATCAGTGTTCGAGTCGGGTGCTATTTTGATCTACCTGGCCGAGAAGATTGGCAGGTTCCTGCCCGCCGATTTCCGAAGGCGCGTTCAAACCCTGGAATGGCTAATGTTTCAGGTGGGCAACGTGGGACCGTTTCTGGGTCAAGCCCACCATTTCCGAGCGTACGCACCCGAGCGAATTCCCTACGCCATCGATCGCTACACCAATGAGGCGGCCCGACAGTACAACGTCATGGAAGAGCGGCTCGACGGAAGAGAGTACTTCATCGACCAATACACGATCGCTGACATGGCGATTTTCCCTTGGGTCACCAGTCATGAGCGCCAGGGCCAGGACCTGAACGATTACCCGTCACTTCGACGTTGGTACGAATCGATGAAGCAACGCCCGGCTGTGCGCAGAGCACTGGATTTGCTCAAGGACCACGTTGTGACCACCGAAATGAGCGCAAAGGCCTTCGACACGCTATTCGGCCGAAATCAGCTTGAGAGGCGCCGCTGACACGAATGGCGTCGTAGGGTGCGACACCCGCGTCACTCGTCAGAATTCGAATTTTGCCGTCTTCGCCTCGCCATGGCTTTTTCGATAGCGCGCGACACGGCGACGAATCCAAAGGTGGCCGTCACGAAGGTGGCCGATCCGTATCCGAATCGACAGTCCAGCGAGACGCCGCTGATCCCAGGCTTCTCCGGTCCAACTGTCCCGTCGCGCTTCGGATACACGGGCTGCTCCACGGAATGCACGCAATCCACCCCGAAGCGCCTGCGTGGATTGCGGCTGAAGCCGTGGACCTCGCGGAGTCGCTTTCGAACCTTTGCGGCCAGTGCGTCGTGCTCGGTCCGAGCAAGGTCGGTGGTGCGAATCGCGGTGGGGTCCCGGCGCCCGCCGGCTCCCCCAGTCGTGACAATCGGGATTTTTCGCCGTTGGCAGAATGCGATCATGGCGGCCTTGAACTTGATGCTGTCGATGGCATCGATCACGCAGTCGTAACCATGGGAAAGATAATCCTCGAGCGTCTGGTTGGTGAGAAAGTCGCGGATCGGCTCGCATCGGCAGGCCGGATTGATGCCCGCGATTCGCTCGGCCATGAGGGCCACCTTGGGCTGGTCGAGGGAGTTCGTCAGGGCGTGGACTTGTCGATTTACGTTTCCAGGCTCTACGGTGTCGCCATCGATCAACGTGATTCGCTCGACGCCAGTGCGGGCTATCGCCTCTGCTGCCCAGGAGCCGACTCCGCCGACGCCCACCACGCAGACGTGCATTTGCCGAATCCAACTGGCCTCTCGTACGCCGTATAGGCGGCGGATGCCGGCGAAGCGCTGACCGCGCGGATTTTCGGTCTCGATTCCGACTTGTTCGAACTGATCCTCGAATTCGTCGGGGTCGCGCATCAGCGGCCGTCCACCGGGGCCGTCGCGGTAGCGAAACACCCAGCGATCAAAAGCGGTTGAATCGGTACGGGATCGAAGGCACGCCAGGCGCCTTGGGCGAGGAGTCGGCCGACGAATCCCGGCTCCTCCGAACGGGCGATCCAGGCATTGGCGAAAAGACTCTTCTCCAGGACACCACCGCCGGCGCGAATGATCGCGTCGTATGCTCGGTGGCTTGATACGCCCATGGGAAATACCACCACAACGTCGCCACCGACTTCCGGTGACAGGGCCGCGGCGTCCAGCGCCGTCAGGGTGAATACACTCCAAACGGCGAGCACCGCCGCCACGAGGCCCAGCGCCAACCGGTGCCCCGGAAAGTGATCCATTGCCGTTGAGCGGTTTACTTCTTGCCGACTCATTCGCGGATCGGCGCTCACTCTCTTAGCCATTCACCTTTTTACCGCAAATCGGGTCACGACCGGACAAAATAAGCGGGAACTGTGCGTCCGTTGTACCTGCCCTGAAAATTTCGGATGAAACCATTCTCGGCTTCTCTCCTGATTTTTCCCAGTGACACGGGTCTATATAGCTACGATTATGGGCGGGACGGCGTCGGGAGCGTGGCAGATGTCGTGCGAGCCATTCCGCGGCAGGAGAAATTTCTCGTGATCAACACCCTTTCAAAATTCGAACCTCGCCGAACTGTCCTGTTGTTGGTCGACATTCAACCGGACTTCATGCCTGTCGGCGCACTTCCGGTGGCAGGCGCTGACGAGATCGTCGAGCCCACGAATGGGCTGATGGGCGCGGGTGTCTTCAACCACTTCGTGGCCACGCAGGACTGGCACCCCCGGGGGCACGTTTCTTTTGCGAGCAGTCACATTGGACGGAAGCCTTTCGATTGCATCGAATTGTACGGCCATGAGCAGACTCTGTGGCCGGACCACTGTGTTCAGAATACCGAGGGCGCCAAACTCGCGCCGGGATTGCCGTGGGAGCGGGTGTCGGCCTTCGTACGCAAGGGCATGGAGACGGATTGTGACTCCTACAGTGGCTTTCGCAATAATTGGAATTCGGCGGGCGATCGGCCCAGTACTGGGCTTGCGGGATATCTGCGCGACCGGGAAATCGATACCGTCTACATTTGTGGATTGGCCCGCGACGTGTGCGTCAAGTGGACGGCTGAAGACAGTGCGGCCGCCGGATTCCGGACCATCGTTATCTGGGACCTAACCCGGCCCGTCGACGCCGCATCGGACGAACGCGTGCACCGGGATTTGGCCTCTGTCGGGGTCGGAATCGTCGATGCTGCGA
>JBFGYN010000464.1:0-2947 GCA_041587415.1 Candidatus Competibacterales bacterium
CTGGCGTCACGGCAAGCCAATCGTCAGTACCAGAACGGCAGGGGCACTGGAGTTGATCGAAGACGGGGTGGACGGTCTCGTAGCACCCGTCGGCGAGCCGGTTGTGCTGGCGGCGCGGATACGCGAATTGCTGGAGGCGGATGACGCGACGCGGCAAGCTATTTCCGAATCGGGCATGGATAAGTGTCGGCGCGATCACAGCCGGGAAGCGGTATTGGACGCTTACCTGGCGCTATATCGGGCGCTCTTGGCCGCCCGCGGAGATTGATCGGTGGCGGCACCAGGCAGTGTCCTCGTCATTCGCCCGAGCGCCATAGGCGACGTGGTGATGGCCTCTGGGCTGATTCCAGCCATGCGGACGGCCTGGCCGGATGCCCACATCGCCTGGCTCGCCGAGCCTGGGGTGGCGGACTTGTTGAGGCACAATCCCCGTCTGGACGAGGTGATCATTTGGCCGAAGGGCGAATGGCGCCGGCTCCTGCAAGAACGCCGGCTTCAGCAACTCTGGCGGGCGGCCGTTGCCTTGCGTCGACAGCTTCGTGCGCGTCGATTCGATCTCGTCATCGACATTCAAGGCCTCTTGAAGAGCGGGCTTCTCGCCTGGTTGAGTGGTGGCCGGGAGCGAATCGGGCTCCAGTCCCGCGAGGGTAGTCGGCATCTGATGACCCGAGTGTTGGAGCCCCCGAACGGTGACCGGGGCATGAGCTCGGAGTACCGATGGTTGGCCGGGGAACTGGGCCTCGACCCGAAATCGTTTCGCCTGGATCTGGTGCCCGGCGAAGCGGCAGAGCGTAGAGCTGCCGAGCTTCTGGCGGCTGCGAATATTGATGAACGCTTCGTCGCCGTCGCACCCTTTACGACGCGGCCGCAGAAACACTGGTTCGACGAACGCTGGGTTGAACTCTGCACCCGTTTGACGGAATCCTGGGATGTCTCCGTTGCGATTCTCGGCGGGCCGGGCGATCGGCCAGCCGCAGAGTCGATTGCGGTGCGGGTCGGCGCACGAGCATTCGCGTTCGCAGGGGCCACCCGGATCGGGGAGGCCGCTGCGCTCGTTTCGCGCTCGAAGTTACTGGTCGGTGTCGATACGGGCCTCACGCACATGGGCGTCGCGCTGGGCGTGCCAACGATTGCCCTGTTCGGCTCGACGCGTCCGTACCTGATCCCGCTCTCGAATCTGGCTCGAGTGATGTACGAGCCGATGCCGTGCTCACCGTGCAAGCGCCATCCCACCTGCGGGGGCACCTTCGATTGCATGCGTGCCCACACAGTCGAGACGGTATTTCGCGTCGGCAATGAATTGCGTAGCTTGTCCGGATGAAAGTGATACACGTGGAATCGGGCCGGCACCTATACGGCGGGGCCCTCCAGGTGAAGTTTCTTCTCGATGGACTCCGCGCGCTTGCTGGCGAGCATGTGCTCGTCTGCCCAAGGTCCAGCGAAATTGCTCGTGTTTGCGAAGGAGTGGGCCACCAGGTCCGCGCCATTCCCATGTCTGGTGACATCGATCTTCGAATGTTGACTCGACTCCGGGGCGTGCTCAAATCGGAACGGGCCGACCTCGTTCATGCGCACAGCCGTCGGGGCGCCGACATCTGGAGCGGTCTGGCCGCGCGCACCCTCGGTGTGCCGGCGGTCGTTACCCGTAGAGTGGACAATCCGGAGCAGGCGTGGGTGGTGCGCGCAAAGTACGGTCTCTACCGGCGCGTGATCACCATCTCCCAAGGCATACTGGACGTGCTCGCATCCGAGGGCGTACCGCGAGCCAAATTGCGCTGCGTGCCCAGTGCGGTCGACACGGATCGCTACCGGCCGGGCGGTAATCGGGACTGGCTGCGGCAAGAGTTCGGCCTGGCTGACGCCGCGCCGATCATCGGCATGATTGCCCAATTGATCCCCCGCAAGGGTCATCGGGTGCTGATCGAGGCAATTCCGGATGTTTTGACTCGATATCCGCGCTGCCGGTTTCTGCTATTCGGAAAGGGGGCGGAGGAGCGGGCACTTCGGCAGCTGGTGGAGGCCACAGGGCTGGGTAAGCACGTCATCTTCACCGGGTTTCGAGACGATCTGGATCGACTCATTCCGGCGCTGGATCTCGTGGTGCACCCTGCCTTCATGGAGGGGCTTGGTGTGTCATTGCTGCAAGCCGCGGCTAGCGCCGTGCCGATAGTTGCCACCCGGGTAGGCGGAATACCGGAAATCGTCCGGCACGAGGACAACGGGTTGCTGGTCGAGCCCGGGGATGTAAGCGGACTTGCCAAGGCGATAGCCTGCGTGCTCGCCCAGCCGCAGCTCGCGGAAAAAATGGGGAGACGCGGTCGGGAGATCGCGGTCACCGATTTCTCGATCGACGCCATGGTCACGGCGAACTATGGGGTATACCGGGAGACGTTGGCAGAGTTTCCGTAGCTGGGATCAATCGAGTCGGAAACGGTCAGCGCGGATACGACGTACCGCCGTCCGTCGTACGTCGCGCCGGGGCCACGGCGGCAAGGTCGCCGGCGGGCGCCGGACGTTCGACCGAGGGCTCGGCCGCGCCCAAGTCGGCCGCGATGAGGCCTGCATTCCGAAATCCAAGCAGCAGACAGCCCTCGGCAAACACTTTGATGGCATCCTCGACCACAGCAAACCAGCTTGCAAGCAGCTCCGGATCAGTGTCCGCCGCGGCGATTCTCTGGATGAACTCCTTCCGATTCGTGAGCATGTCTACCCCAACCATCAGCACCATGAGCGCGAAACCGGCCAGAAGCAGGGGAAGCATTGCTTGGAATCGAAGGAGCTCGCGGCGGTAGAGAAGCAGTATGCCGAGCCCGATTACGCCATAGCTGAGCACCAACACGTCATCCAGTCGATCGGTGAACGGCGTCTCCTCCAGGCCGGTGACCCGATGGAACCACTTATCCAGTCCCTCGTGGATCTGCAATGACTCGTCCAATGCAAGAAAGAC
>JBFGYN010000465.1:0-2928 GCA_041587415.1 Candidatus Competibacterales bacterium
GGCGAATACTGCCGTTGGGGCTGGCTCGCCCTTACGATTACGCTTGTGCTGGGAATGATCATTACTCTCTTCGGCTTGCTCGCACTTCCAGGTGGTCGCAACGATCAAGGTTTCTTCCGAGAAGAGAGGATACGGTTGGCGATTGCTGCAACATTACTGGTCGTCTACTTTGTGCTTTTCTGCAATGCGGTCCTATTCGGTAAAAGCGATACCAATATCAACACTGAAATGATGGGGACGCTGACTCAGTTGATGACCATCGTATTGCCATTTTATTTTGGAACGTCAGGTTTAGTCGAGTGGGCAAAGCGAAGGGAGAAACAACGAAAAGACATATCTGAGTAACGCCGGGGCGTTCATCGGCCTGCATAGCCAACTGGAAGAGTCTGCCTTTGGCCGTTTCCGGTCTCTGCCGGTTGTGACGCGCCACCTGGCTGGATGGCCTTCCTTGCACGAGACGCCAGCCTTTTGCCGGGTCCGGACGTTCGGTCTTCGGCCTGGCGAAAAAGGGCGCGCCCGAAATAGTGCTTGGTTCCCAGAAACCACTTCCGGAGCTGTTCGACCTTGCTCTTTGGCGATCACCAAGCTGGGTGAAGTGTGGGCCGTGTCGCCCGCTTGACACGAGACAGCCATCCTCGCAGTGCCTCACGCGCTCCTCCGCCGGTGTGCTATGGGCCTGCTCCTGTCCGGGTGCTCGAGCCGCGCGGGGGAGTTCATCGGCGTGGGAGTAATCGTCGTGACGGGACATCCGCCCTGTGTCGCCGAAATGACCAATCCTCCTGATGCCCGGTACCTGCTTCAGCCGGAGGGCGAAGCGTGTGGCTACGGCTGCCGGACAGTGCGTGCCAGCGAAGCCCTGAGCAGATCCTGTAGCCCGAAAATTGCGCGGGCGCGGGGCGTGAGGCTCTATCCTCTGCATCCCAAGTGCTATCAAAACGCTGTCAACGTCGATTCCGGCAGCACCTCCGAGACTTCCCGAGAATCTTTGAATGGATGCGGAGTTCCCGGACTTGGTCCGTGCCGTCGAGTTGATCGACACGACGGCCCGCGCGGGGAGGCTCCCGAGCCCGGGCCCTCGGCGGTGAGCACCCGACTGCGAGGAAATGGACTAAGATCGATATCTATGGGACACGCAATGGGGCGACGGATGCCGATCGCGAGCGCTCAACCAACGAAGCGGATGGCCCGCCGCCAGCGGCATCAGGGGCTCCCAATTCAACACCAAGAATGCTATCCCCAAAACGAGAGCGCCGTGCCGGAATGCGAGGCGGCCAAGAACAACGCACGAACATCGGCTCCCCTGCGCACGACCGATAGGCGCAGCAGTCACGTTACCGACCCAGATCGAAAATCATAGCAACGCGAGTAATGGGACAATGGAAATGCGCAAGCACATGCAACCGATTCGGCGGCTCGCACTGATTTGCGCCGCCTACGCAACCGTCGCTTGCGCGCCCCTGGCTGCCCAAGCACCGTCTGGCCAAAGCCCAAATGTCACCGATCCCAATCCCGTGTACCTGGAACAGGGATGGAGCGACGCTGAGCGCCAGGACTACTATCACCTCACTCAAGGCTCCCAACTGCTGCCGTACGATTGGTTCCTCGCCTTGGAGCAAATCGACAACGAAAGGTTGTTTTCCGAAAACGCGCATCTACGTGCGATGGGCTACCTGCCTCAAGCAGCGCCCTCACGGTACAACCCTGACGCCTTACCCGTTGGCTTCGCGCTGGACGACAATCCGCGCACTGCCCAGATGTCCTACGCCATGAAGAAGGCCTTTCTGGGTACCGACTACCAGATCGAGCACTACCCTTCCACCAACAAGTGGTTCGGCTTCACCTGCGCGGCCTGTCACACCAGCGAGATTCGCTACGCGGGCAAGACCATCCGCATCGACGGCGGCCCACCGCTGATCGACCACGAAGGTTTGCTGGCGCGCTTGGCGGATGCCCTTCAATCCACCGAGTCCGACGAGGCCAAATTCACCCGATTTGCAAAGCGAGTGCTCGGCGACAGCTACAATCCCGGTGAAGCCGCCGCTCTAAAACAACGGTTGACGGCCTACACCGGTACCCTCGTAGCGAATGTGGAACGCAACCGGGCAGAGCATCCGTACGGCATGGGCCGCCTGGATGCCTTTGGGGCTATCCTGAATCAGGTTTGCGAGACCGCTCTCGAGATACCCGAGAACCGTCGCACCTCCAACGCCCCGGTGAGCTACCCGTTCCTGTGGCAAACCCCGCACCTGGACTGGGTGCAATGGAACGGAGCGGTGGCCAACCCCCTGGGGCGGAATGTGGGCGAAGTTCTTGGCGTGTACGGCCATCTAAAACTCACGGGCACGCCCGATCAAGGGCAATTCAACTCCACGGTCAACATACAGAACCTGTACCGCATCGAGCAGACCCTGAGCAGCCTGGAGGCGCCGGCATGGCCCGAGCAAATCCTGGGGCCCATTGACCCGATCCGGGCCGAGCGAGGCCGGGCACTCTACGTCGCCAATTGCGAAGGCTGCCACGGCCTGCGCGATGCCGAGGGGCAGTTTCCGCTGACCGACCCGAATCGCTTCGGCAAGCAATTCATCCGCACCCACATGATCCCCCTGGAAAAAATCGGCACCGACCCGACCATGGTCATGAATTTCGCCACCCGCACCGCCAAACCCGGTGCACTGCGTCCTTATCTGGACGAGGGCCTTCGGGATGCGCCGGAAGTCCCTGCTGGTGCGCTGTTGACCATCGCCAGCGGCGGAGTCATCAAGACCACCCTGGCCGCCTTTAGTCCACCACTGGATCAACAGCAACAACTCGAGCTCACGGGCTATCGTGACCCCGAAGTCGGCCCCCCAAATGTCGTGGCCTACAAGGCCCGCCCCCTGGACGGCATCTGGGCCACTGCACCGTATCTGCACAACGGCTCGGTACCCA
>JBFGYN010000466.1:0-2926 GCA_041587415.1 Candidatus Competibacterales bacterium
GGCCTGTCCCTGGTGGTCGAGGCGGACGAGCTCAGGGCCATGATCGGCCCCAACGGCGCCGGCAAGACGACGATGATGGACGTCATCACCGGCCGCACCAGGCCCGATGCCGGCAGCGTGCTGTTCCGTGGCGGCATCGACCTCAGGCGGCACGACGAGGCGGCCATCGCCCGCCTCGGCATCGGCCGCAAGTTCCAGAAGCCGTCGGTGTTCGAGGGCCACAGCGTGTTCGAGAACCTGGAGCTGGCCATGGCCGCGGACAAGCGCGTGTTCCCCACGCTCACCGCGATCATGAAGCCGGAACATCGGGACCGCCTCGACGAAGTGATGCAGATGCTTGGCCTCCAGGAGCTGCGGGACGCCTTGGCCGGGATACTCTCCCACGGCCAGAAGCAGTGGTTGGAAATCGGGATGTTGTTGACGCAGGAACCCAAGCTGCTGCTGGTGGACGAGCCGGTAGCGGGCATGACCCACCAGGAGATGGACCGCACCGCCGAATTGCTCAAGTCCCTGGCGGGTGAGCGCTCCGTCGTAGTGGTGGAACACGACATGGACTTCGTTCGGTCAATCGCCAATCAGGTGACGGTCCTCCACCAGGGCACGGTTCTGGCCGAGGGGCCGATGGACCGGATTCAGAGCGATCCCCGGGTCATAGAGGTATACCTCGGTGGTCAGGAGCAGCACGACGCGCAGCCTAAAAAGGAGGCCGCGTGCTGAGCGTCGATGCGCTGAACCAGTACTACGGGGAGAGCCACACGCTCCGCGACCTCTCTCTGGAGGTCCCTGGGGGGGAGTGTACCTGTCTGATGGGGCGAAACGGAGTCGGAAAGACCACGCTGCTCCAATGCATCATGGGCCTGTTGCCCATTCGCTCCGGAAGCATGCGCTTCCAGGACACCGATCTGGCGAACGCCCCTGCCGAGCGCCGTGCCCGTCTCGGAATTGGCTACGTACCGCAAGGTAGGCAGATATTCCCCCTGCTCACCGTACAGGAAAACTTGGAGATCGGGCTGCCCGTCCGCCGCCTCCGAAAGATTCCCCAACTCGTTTTCGAGTTATTTCCGGTGCTGGACGAAATGCGCAAGCGACGCGGCGGGGACTTGTCCGGGGGGCAGCAACAGCAACTCGCGATTGGCCGGGCGCTGGTCCTGGAGCCTGAACTGCTCATTCTGGATGAGCCCACAGAAGGTATTCAGCCGAACATCGTCGCCGAAATCGGCGACATTATTCGCCGCCTCAATCGGGAGGCCGGTCTCACGGTCTTGCTGGTCGAGCAGAAGCTTCCGTTTGCCCGACGGGTGGCGAACCGATTCTGCATCCTCGATCGTGGCCGCTCCGTAGCGACCGGGGTCATGCCGGAACTGGACGATCGTCTGGTCAAGCAATATCTGACGGTGTAATGGCAGCAGTTGCCCAACGAGTTCGTCGTGTGAGTGAGCCCCCATCCACGGGAGATCGCCAAGGGCCAGAAACGGGGTCCCATCAGCGCGGGCATGGTGTCGCGCGCATCGCGTTCGCGCAACGGGGGGAAGTCACCCGACTCGGGCGCCTCTATCAGCGCGACCCTCAGCGTGTGCTGTTCCCGCGTGTCGAGGGTAACGAGCCGCCGACAGCGGTTTTGGTGACCACTTCGGGCGGCCTGGTTGGGGGCGATCGCCTGGACATTGCAATTGACGTCGGGCGATCTGCGGGCGCTCTGGTGACCACGCAGGCGGCCGAGAAGGTTTACGGCAGCGCGCGTGAGGTTTGCCAGGTATGCTGCGAGCTTCGAGTCGAACCCGGGGGTTGGCTCGAGTGGGTTCCCCAGGAGACCATTTTGTTCGACCGCTCGAGGCTGCGTCGGGCGACGCGGGTCCACCTCTCGCCCGACGCGCGTTTCCTGGGCGGGGAGATGCTCGTATTCGGCCGAATTGCCCGCGGCGAGCGGCTCAGTCGTGGATTCCTGCAAGACCGTTGGGAGGTTCGCGTCGGAGGGCGGCTCGTCTGGACCGATGCGCTCAGGCTGGAAGGGGACATCGCGGTTCCACTCTCCGACCGCGCCGGATTCGACGGTGCCCTGGCCTGCGGAAACTTGGTCTACTCTGGGCCCGATCTGCGTCAGGTCTTGGAATTCGCCCGGTCACATTTGCCGGACCTGGAAGGCCTGCGTTGCGCCGCCACCGTGGTGAGTTCCGTTTTGGTCGTGCGCTGGCTGGGTCGCGACCCGTTTGAACTTCGGCGTGCATACGGGCAGTTTTGGGGCGCTTTGCGTCATCGAATTGCCGGTTTGTCTCCCCGGTTGCCGCGCTCGTGGGATGTCTAACACGTATCCCTCGCCGGGCTCCCGGATGAGAGTGCGGGCCAACCTGAACGACGCACCAAACCGCTGTTGACCCAATACCACGAGGTAACCATGACATGAACTTGAATCCCAGGGAGAAGGACAAGCTCCTGATCTCGATGGCGGCCATCGTGGCGCGGCGGAGGCTGGAACGGGGCGTGAAATTGAATTACCCGGAAGCGGTTGCCCTGATCACTGATTTCGTGGTCGAAGGGGCCCGTGACGGCGCGACGGTCGCCGAGCTCATGAGCGCCGGTGGCGAGGTGTTGACCCGGGAGCAGGTAATGGACGGAATTCCTGAAATGCTGCGCGAGGTGCAGGTCGAGGCCACTTTTCCGGACGGCACCAAACTGGTCACCGTTCACGAACCCGTACGCTGAGGTATCCGATGATTCCTGGTGAAGTCCTGGTAGCAGACGGCGACATCGTCCCCAACGACGGACGGGAAACCGTCACCTTGCGGGTGGCCAATACGGGGGATCGTCCCGTGCAGGTCGGCTCCCACTATCACTTCTACGAAACGAACGCGGCGTTGCAGTTCGAACGGGACAAAGCGCTGGGCTGGCGTCTGGACATCCCATCGGGCACGGCGGTGCGCTTCGAGCC
>JBFGYN010000467.1:0-2895 GCA_041587415.1 Candidatus Competibacterales bacterium
CCAGGATTTCACCGTGCTCGGCGGGTCTCTCTCTGAATCCCACGCCGAGAAAATCGCCAAGATCATGGACCAGGCGATGAGGGTAGGAGCGCCGGTCATCGGACTGAACGATTCCGGCGGGGCCCGAATCCAAGAAGGCGTTGCGTCCTTGGGAGGGTACGCCGACATCTTCCAAAGAAACGTCATGGCTTCCGGTGTCATTCCGCAAATCTCGCTCATCATGGGGCCGTGTGCGGGCGGGGCGGTTTACTCGCCCGCCATGACGGACTTCATCTTTATGGTCAAGGACAGCTCCTACATGTTCGTCACTGGGCCCGAAGTGGTGAAAACGGTAACCCATGAGACCGTTACCGCCGAACAGTTGGGTGGGGCCGTGACCCATTCGAGTAGGTCCGGCGTCGCGGATCTGGCCTTCGAGAACGACGTGGAAGCGCTTCTGATGCTGCGTCGATTCGTCAATTACCTGCCCGCGAACAATCGGGAGCATCCACCCACTTGGACCACCGCGGACCGGGCCGATCGCCTGGACATGTCCCTCGATTCGCTCATACCGGCCGATCCCAACAAGCCGTATGACATGGGCGAGCTGATTCTGAAAGTGCTGGACGAAAGTGAGTTCTTCGAGATTCAGCCGGAATTCGCCAAGAACATGATTACCGGCTTCGGACGCATGGAGGGACGTACGGTCGGCGTCGTCGCCAATCAGCCCATGGTGCTGGCCGGTTGTCTCGACATCGACTCTTCGCGCAAGGCCGGGCGTTTCGTGCGCTTTTGCGACGCGTTCAACATACCCATCGTAACGTTCGTGGACGTGCCCGGCTTCATGCCGGGCACCGCACAGGAATACGGCGGCATCATCAAGCACGGGGCCAAGTTGCTGTACGCCTACGCCGAAGCCACGGTCCCTAAGGTGACGGTCATTACCCGCAAGGCCTATGGGGGTGCCTACGACGTGATGAGTTCCAAGCACCTGCGCGGCGACGTTAATTTCGCCTGGCCCACCGCGGAGATCGCCGTCATGGGTCCAAAGGGGGCAGTTGAGATCATTTTTCGGAACGACATCGGAGACGAGGCCAAAATCGCCGCCCGAACCGAGGAGTATCGACGCAAGTTCGCCAATCCTTTCGTGGCTGGGAATCGTGGATTCATCGACGACGTGATCATGCCCCACGCAACCAGAAAACGGATTTGCCGCTCTCTTGCCATGCTTCGCGACAAGCAATTGGAGAATCCGTGGCGCAAGCACGGCAACATTCCGCTCTGAGGGTGATGGCATGTTCGAGAAAATTCTGATCGCAAACCGCGGCGAGATCGCCTGCCGCATTGCCAAGTCGGCCCGTAAGATGGGCATCAAGACCGTCGCGGTCTATTCGGAAGCGGATCGCGACGCACTGCACGTGCTCTCGGCGGACGAGGGCGTCCTGATTGGACCGGCACCATCCTCCCAGAGCTATCTGCAAGCCGAGCGCATCCTACAGGCATGCAAGGATACCGGCGCCCAGGCAGTGCACCCCGGCTATGGCTTCCTGTCGGAAAATTCCGCATTTTGTGAGGCGTTGGCAGCTGCCGGTATCGCCTTTATCGGGCCAAAGACCCGCGCCATCGAAGCCATGGGCGATAAGATCACATCCAAGAAATTGGCGGAGGCAGCCGGCGTCAACACGATTCCCGGTTTCACGGGCGTAGTCGAGGGTGCCGAGCACGCTGTTCAGATTTCACAGGGGATTGGCTATCCCGTCATGTTGAAGGCGAGCGCCGGTGGGGGCGGCAAAGGCATGCGTATCGCCCGCAACGACGCCGAATGTCGCGATGGATTCGAACGAGCCACCAACGAGGCACGTTCCAGCTTCGGCGACGATCGCGTATTCATCGAGAAGTTCATCGAGGAACCGCGACACATCGAGATCCAGGTTCTTGGGGACAGCCACGGCAACGTGGTCTATCTCGCGGAGCGTGAATGCTCGCTGCAACGCCGTCATCAGAAAGTGATCGAAGAGGCTCCGTCGTCGTTTTTGGACGATTCCACACGTCGCGCCATGGGTGAGCAGGCGGTTTTGCTCGCAAAGGCGGTGGACTATGAGTCGGCGGGCACAGTGGAATTCATCGTCGACAGTGACCGGAATTTCTTCTTTCTGGAGATGAATACCCGGCTTCAGGTGGAGCACCCGGTAACGGAGTACATTACCGGGCTCGATTTGGTGGAGTGGATGATCCGAGTCGCAAACGGTGAGCCCCTCGGCTTCTCCCAGGACGACATCCGGATCAATGGCTGGGCCATCGAGTCACGAATCTACGCGGAAGATCCGTTCCGAAATTTCCTGCCGTCGGTCGGTCGTCTCGTGCACTATGAGCCATCGCCGGAGTCCGAATGCGTGCGGGTCGACACTGGCGTCTACGAGGGCGGCGAAGTGTCCATGTATTACGATCCGATGATTGCGAAGCTGGTCACTTACGGCCAGACCCGGGCCGAGGCCACTGACCGCATGGTGCACGCCCTGGATGAGTTCGTGATACGCGGAGTTTCCCATAACATCAGTTTCCTGCAGGCGCTGCTTGTTCACCCGCGGTTTCGGGAAGGGCGAATTAGCACCAACACGATTGCGGAAGAATATCCTGGGGGATTTCATCCTTCGGACGCGCCCATGGACGATCCGGCGATTCCCGTAGCCGTCGCCGGGTGCCTGCATCGTATCTACATGAATCGGTCCGCCAGTCTCGGGGGGCAATTGGCGGGACACGAGCGCGTCATTCGCGATGACTGGGCGGCCGTTCTCGACGGCAAGCGCTGGGCGATGCTCATCGACAACAACGATGTCGCGGCGGCGGCCCACACGCTGGACGCGGTCGACCAACTGCTGGCCCCGATGCCCGAAAAGCGAGCCCCGGGAACGACGC
>JBFGYN010000468.1:0-2868 GCA_041587415.1 Candidatus Competibacterales bacterium
CCTGGACCCTTCAATTCCCGATTCCAGCGAGATTCCCCCAAAGTGACCGACTGGGGCAGTTCGGTGTCGAGAGCGTCCGGGATTGCTCTGAACGATCCGTACAGAACTTACCAGAGCGCTGAGAGCGACAAAGAGGATGATGTCTTGCCCGTGAAATCACGTTTTCTTGCTGTGTCAAATTCGAAAACGGGAATCGCATTCGGCATTTGTGGACGGGCGAGTCCATCGTCGACGGCTAATTTATGATCTGTGGTGCCAGGGTGACGTGTTTGGCGGATAGCCAAGCCCGAATATGCCGTGGGGTTGCCTCAGAACGGCCGGTATTGTTCTTATGTGTCAATCGTTAAGGGCGAAAAATTCGGCTTGATACCTGGGTACGGGTACGCACCTGCACCCGCCGTTATGGCGCTGTCGTGCCGCTGGATTGGCCTGTGGCCTGCGCAATGGCTTACGAACCAGACGCCATTTCCCGGCTAGCGGCTCCGCGCCGCGCCGTAGCGCCTGCGAGCCGAACCACCGGTCGCCCGAAATCCGGTGAGAGCTCGCAATGGCGTTCAACTCGGTGGCTAAAGCAGTTCCAATATCTGCTCCGCACCGCTCACTTTGAATTCACCAGGACCTTCGATCGCAAGGGCCTTGACTTCGCTGCGGTCGACAATCATGGCATAGCGCTGGGATCGGATGCCTAATCCGCGGGCCGTCAGGTCGAGTTCCATACCCATCGCCTTCGTCAGGGCTGCGCTGCCGTCCGCGACCATGTGCACTCGGTCTTCGGCGTTTTGCGATTCGCCCCATGCGTCCATCACGAATGCATCATTGACCGACAGGCAGATGATTTCGTCCACACCCTTGGCGCGTATTTCATCGGCGTGCACCACGTAGCCGGGCAGATGTGCGGCCGAGCAGGTCGGCGTGAATGCTCCCGGCAGAGCGAAAAGAACGACTTTGCGCCCCGCGAACAATTCGTCCGTCGTAATATCGGCGGGGCCATCTGGGGTCATGTGTTGGACAGTGACGGAAGGTATTCGGTCACCAACTGTAATCGGCATCGAGAGGTCTCCTGGATGAGCCCGTATTTCGGGCGAAGGTGAATCGCTGGCGTCAAGTGTAATCGATTGCCCGCCATGGACCAGCGATCCGTGATTCAGTCGAGCGCTTCACCACCGGTAATCGAAGTGTTCGATCTCCATCGAATAAAGCTCCGCGACTTTTTTCCGGTCGGAGGGCGACAACAGTTCACGATAGGAACGCTTCGTCGGGCGATGACCAACCTTCGCGTTGGGGAGGGCTGGCATCTCGGGAAGCCCAAGTCGCGTCTGCAAGTCCGACAGTGCGAGTTCCATTTCCTCGAATTTGTACACCGCGTCGACGACCACCTCTCCGTGGCGGGAATAAAGATCGAACCCCCTGTTGCCGTGGATCTTTTGAACAAACTCCGAAATGGATGGGCGAGGCTCCGTGCGGTTATCCCAGTAGTACCACGAAATCACTTTGTCCCATGGGTTTCTTTCGAAACAGAACTTGAAATAGGAGTTCCACACTTCAGGGTCTATGTGCCGTTCGATGAACATGGCGGAAGCGTGATTGTAGAACCGACACCTCTTTAGCCTCAAAATGAGACGCGCCCAGTCCTCGCGCCGGTATTGGCGTAGGGGAAGATAATAGTTGCGCGGACCCTTGTAACCCATTGATTGTCGTATTCGTTCGTCCTTTCGTGAAATCGGCGTGATGACGTCCTTGTCGCCGCAGAAGCGAGAAAGCGCAATCTCGACACTGGTACCGGCTGTTTTCTTCGTCTTGATGAAAATGAAACGATATGGGTGGCAAATGATCATGAGGTGCCGTGGGCGATTTTGGTCATGCGCCGAAGAGCTTTGCCGCCGCCTCCGGGGCACTCGGGAAGTAGAGGTGCAGGTAGCTTGCCGTCAAGGATTCGACGCGATAAACCGGTTCCCCGGGTCCGTCTCCCTTCTGTGGCGAGCCGCGGAACACCGGCTCGAGTGTCGTCTCCATTCGCGAATGATGAAACGTGTGTCCCCGAAGCTCTCCTCCAGGAAGGTGAACGGATTGGAATCCGAGTGCGCTGAGCCGCTCGAGCATGACGGCATGACCGGGTATGAGGCCAACTAACTCTCCAACGCTTCCGTCCTTGTGGGTCAGAGAGTCCAGCAGATACAGCATGCCTCCGCATTCCGCGTAGATCTGCTTCCCCTGGTCGTGAAACGCTCGCAGTGATTCGAGCATCGATTCATTGGCGGCGAGCCCCCGCAAGTGAAGCTCCGGATAACCGCCGGGCAGGTAAAGGCTGTCGGCTTCCGGGATTGCAAGGTCCGTCAACGGAGAAAAGAACAGCAGATTCGCGCCCATCGCTTCCAGAAGGTCGAGATTGGCCCGATACAAGAAGGCAAAGGCCACGTCACGGGCGACGGCGATCCGACTGCCCCGCAGCAATTGCGCCGGGGCTGGCTCCGTTACGGATCGAAACGGGACGGCCGCGGGTAACGACGCCAGCTGGGTTCCCGCAATCGACTCGGCGCCCGATTCCAGTCGCGCGTCCAGGTCGTCCAGTTCCTGTGCCTGCACCAAGCCTAGATGTCGGCTGGGTAGGGACAGCGCGTCGTTTCGATACAGCGCGCCCAACCAAACAATCGAATCCGGCAACGCGCTGCGAAGCATCTCTGCGTGGGCAGCCCCAGCAACTTGATTGGCGAGTACGCCCGTGAATCGGAGACCGGATCGGAAAGTTGCCAAACCGTGCGCGATGGCGGCGAAAGTCTGAGCCATAGCGCTGCCGTTGATCAGGACAGCGATCGGCACGCCCAGGCGCTGCGAGAGATCGGCCGTTGACGGCGTACCGTCGTAGAGGCC
>JBFGYN010000469.1:0-2868 GCA_041587415.1 Candidatus Competibacterales bacterium
CTTTTATCTTCTGGCGAAAAATGTGATCGCGCTCAAAACGAAGAAACCGGCTGAGGGCACTCAAACCGGCATTTCTGATATTTGGCTCCCCGGGACGGGCTCGAACCGCCGACCTAGTGGTTAACAGCCACCCGCTCTACCGACTGAGCTACCGGGGAACAAGAGCCGCAGGATGTTAGCTTTGCCGCCAGTCGCGGTCAAGGTTCGGTCGTGTGTTCACCCGAGCGCCTTTGCAATCCGGTCGAGAGCTTTCTCCAGGTTCGTCATGCTGGTGGCGAACGAGATGCGTATGGTACCCGGAGACCCGAACGCCGAGCCGGGCACCACGGCCACCTCGGCATCGTTGAGCAGAAATTCCGCCAAGGCGACGTCGTCTTCGATGCCTGGCATTCGCTCGATGACCGGTTGCACGCTCGGCAGCGTGTAGAAAGTTCCGTCCCCCTCGATCGCCTCGATCCCGTCGATGGCGTTGACCCGCTCCACGACGTAGCCGTGCCGCGCCTTGAACGCTTCCAGCATCTCCGAAATACAGGATTGGTCTCCTTCGAGCGCGGCCTGCGCGGCGACCTGCGAAATCGATGTGGGGTTGGAGGTGCTCTGGGACTGATATGTCTTCATGGATTTGATCAATTTTGCCGGCCCCCCGGCATAGCCGATTCACCAACCGGTCATGGAATAGCCCTTCGAGACGCCGTTCACGGCCACCGTCCGAGGGTAGAGATTCGGGCACGCCATCACGATGTTGCAGAACGGTTCCTCCGTCCAGAGAATGTGCTCGTATATGTCGTCGGTGACGACGACCACCTCCGGATGGCGCTCGAGGACCGCGCCCAGCGCCACCAGTTCCGATCGCGTGTAGGCCACGCCCGACGGGTTCGACGGGCTGTTGATCACGACCAGCCTGGTGCGCGGCGTGATGGCCGCCTCCAATTGCTCCGGTGAGATCTTGTAGCGGCGCTCGATGCCCGCGTCGATGATCACGGGTACACCACCTGCCAGCAGCACCATATCCGGGTAGGACACCCAATACGGCGCCGGAATGATAACCTCCTCGCCCGGGTTGATGAGCGCCTGGACCAAATTGAACAGGCACTGCTTGGCGCCGACGGAAACCAGAATTTGATTCAGCTCGTAGTGCAGCCCGTTATCCTGCTCGAACTTGGCGGCGACTGCCCGTTTCAGCGCCGGGGTACCGTCCACCGGCGTATACTTGGTAAAGCCGTCCCGGATTGCCTGGATGGCTGCCTCTCTGACATGTTCCGGTGTATCGAAATCGGGCTCGCCTGCTCCGAGACCGATCACATCTCGACCGGCGGCGCGAAGTTCTCCGGCCCGGGCGGTGACGGCCAAGGTGGGGGAGGGCTTCACCTGTTGAACGCGTTCGGAGAGCTTGATGTCCAATGTCAACTCCTGAGTGGGGCGGCGGGAATCTCCAGCCGACGATCATACTGAATTCGCGTCCATGTCCGAAATACCATGACACGTAAATTCCAGCTCAAGGCGGACTTCGAGCCCGCGGGGGACCAGCCGCAGGCCATCCAAAAACTCGTCCAAGGGCTCCGTGACGGACTCGCCGGGCAGACGCTGCTGGGCGTCACCGGATCTGGCAAGACCTTCACCATGGCCAACGTCATCGACGCGGTGCAGCGCACGACATTGATTCTAGCGCCGAACAAGACCCTTGCCGCCCAACTCTATGGCGAGATGCGCGAGTTCTTTCCGCACAATTCGGTCGAGTACTTCGTTTCCTACTACGACTACTACCAGCCCGAGGCCTACGTGCCGTCCTCCGACACCTATATCGAGAAAGACGCGTCGGTGAACGAGCACATCGAACAGATGCGCCTGTCCGCCACCAAGGCGCTGCTGGAACGCCCCGACACGGTAATCGTGGCAACCGTGTCGTCGATTTACGGTCTCGGCGATCCCCGCATGTACTTGAGCATGGTTTTGCACCTGACGCGGGGGGAGATCGTGGACCAGCGTTCGATTCTGCGCCGACTTGCTGAGCTCCAGTACAGGCGAAACGACGTGGAGTTGAATCGCGGAACCTATCGGGTACGTGGTGAGATCATCGACATTCACCCGGCCGACTCGGAGCGCGAGGCCGTTCGGGTGGAGCTTTTCGACGACGAGATCGAGAGCCTGTCGTATTTCGACCCATTGACCGGCGAGGTGCTGCGCAAAGTGCCTCGGCTCACCATCTATCCGAAAACCCATTACGTCACGGCGCGGGAGCAGGTGCTCGCGGCAATCGACGCCATTCGCGACGAACTCAAGGAGCGGCTCGAAGTGCTGCGCTCGGCCCAGCGGCTGCTCGAGGCCCAGCGTCTCGAACAGAGAACCCTGTTCGATCTGGAGATGCTGGTGGAGCTTGGCTATTGCAACGGCATCGAGAATTACTCGCGACACCTCTCGGGCCGCGCGCCCGGCCAGCCGCCGCCAACGCTTATGGATTACCTCCCGAACGATGCCTTGCTCATCATCGATGAGAGCCACGTGACGATTCCCCAACTGGGCGGTATGTACAGGGGTGACCGCTCCCGGAAGGAGAACTTGGTGGAGTACGGTTTTCGGCTTCCATCGGCGTTGGACAACCGGCCACTGCGTTTCGACGAGTTCGAGCAGTTGGCGGGCCAAGTGACGTACGTCTCCGCTACCCCCGGCCGATACGAAACGGACCATTCCGACCAGGTGGTCGAACAGGTGGTGCGGCCCACGGGATTGGTGGATCCGCAGGTCGTGGTGCGACCCGCCTCGACGCAGGTGGACGATCTGTTGTCGGAGATCGGGTTGCGGGTGCAACGGGACGAGCGTGTGCTGGTGACGACCCTGACCAAGCGAATGGCCGAGAATCTCACCGACTAC
>JBFGYN010000470.1:0-2861 GCA_041587415.1 Candidatus Competibacterales bacterium
CCTCGGCCTCCTCGGCATTCACCTGCCATCGCCATTCCGTCGGCTCGCCTGCCGGCTGCCCGTCTGCTAGCGTCACGGATCGTCTGGTTGATGGAGAGGCCCGGGGTGCGCAACGCCTCCGCGAAAGCGGCCGTGAGTACGCTGTTCGCCTGGTCTCCGCCGTCCGTAGTCGAGCCGAAGTCCAGATCAGGAAGTTGTCCGGCAGATCCATCGCGGCGAGACCGCCGCGCAGCACGGCATTGCCGCGCCCAATGTCGAGGGCCAAGCCTGCGTCGAGCAGCACCAGGTTGAGCCGAGCCCCTCGGAGTTCCATCGCCGTAATCACGGAACCGACACGCCCTGTGGCCCACTTCACTGCAATCCGCCGCAATACCTGCTAGGCCGCCAAGTGCCGGCTGACCGAGTCCGCCGATCCCGGAAGGATGGACCAATGAGGTCATCCTCCGCGCTCGGACTCATGCTCTCGTCGGTCGCGGCCGCCATTGCGCAAGCGACTGCCGCGGAAGGTCAAGGGGAGGCGCTGCTCGAGCAACGCGAGGCGAATTTGCCTCCGACGCACACCCCCAAGCTGCCGCGACGAGCGCCACGAGAGGTTCAGCGCGGTCTGCAACAAGCCCCTTGCCGAATTCCCGGACCTGGACACGATGCAGTGGTGGCGACCTGACCTCGCCGAGCTCGCGATTCCGAAGAGTGAATTCGAGCGGTACAGCGAATCGACTAACGAGCACTTCGAGCCGAGGTAGGAGCACGACGGACACCTCGCCCGATCGTCGCCGCACCTCTACACTATCTGGAAAGACGGTGGGACAGAGATCCTGGTTCGAGGCGCGGTCCTAGGCGTGGCTGGCGGGACATCATGCGGATCCACCGACCGATAAGGATCGCGCGCGGAGCAGCCGGATCGCGACGTCATCGGGTAGCGCGAACCCACATGTCGTGGATGCGTCGCTCTTGCGCCCCGTGTTCGCGCCAGGCACCGATCCGGGAATTGATCCGCCACCGAACGCGAATTCCTGTGCGGAGCTGTCCGAAACGCATTCAACGGCTGGAAGAGGAGCTAGACGAGATTCGGTCGTTTGTCCGGCAGTTGCCGAATTAGCTCGGGAACTATTCGCACGCTCTGATCAGCAATCGCGCCTCGCTTGATGAGTGCTGCCGCCGCGTTGGCCGTGATGGGTCTTCTGCTCAGGACTTGGCAAACGCAGCCGAGAGGGCGAGGTTCACGTAGGCCGCACCACCCGGAAAAAACGAAGGTGCAAGCATGAGCGATATGGATTCGGTAAAGGTCGACGAAGCGCTGTACGTCAACGAGGCCACATTGGAGCTGATCCAGCGAAGGGTCGAAGGCCAAGTCAAGAGCTCGTTCTTCCGCACGATTGGCGTGCCCATCGGCGGCGCTGGACTTCTCGCAATTCTTTATGTGCTGTTCCTCTGGCTCCCCGAAAACTTGGCGGGATTCATCGAAAAGGTGCCGAACTTTCAGCAAATGCTGGAAAGGTCCACTGTGGAATACCTGAACGATGACGAGACAGGTCGCGAATTCGTCAGGGAACAGGTCAACCTGGTAGCTCGGGACTCCATCGAGGACGCGGTGAAGAAACAGCTGCAAAGCGCAGACGCACGTAACTTCGTCCAGGAGCAGATTCGTGCGCGGACAGCGGAATATTTCAATAGCGAGGCGGGTCAGGAACTGGTCTCCGCGGCCGTCTCAACCGTCATGGAGAGTCCAGAAATACGCCGGCAGATTACGAACGCCATCGACCAAGCCCTTCAACCCGCCGTGGCAAAGCTATCGACTCAAATCGAAGACAATCTCGCGGCTTTCGTTCACTCCGTCGAACCGATCGGGTCCGAGACTATTAATAAGGAGGATATTGAGACCCTGGAGCGAATTCTCGATGAACGCGGCCCAGCAATCTTGGAATCGCAGCAGACTGTTCTACTCCGAAAAACGGTTGGAGCCGGTTCAAATTACGACATCAATGTAATCGACGAATACTTCTACCGCCTCGAGAGTCGGCTCGGGCCGCTGTTCTCCCATGTGTTGCTCGAGTATCGTGACAAGCAGTTTCTCGGGCTTATTAGACGGGAGGCTTTTCGCGCCCGACTGGACGACATTCTGCCAATCTTGAACAGCCGCCCCGGACAGTTCGACTACGAGTCGGCGTGGTCTGCGGTGGGTGCGCTCTTTGGTCCCAGCGCACAAGCAGTCGTCATGGAGAGTGCGACCGTCCGCGATGCACTAACGGCGAGCGCGTGGAGAGCGGTTGACCAAGACGGCGAGGTGGCAGTCGTCGATAGTCGAAATCGTTTCGCCGGAATAACGGAGCGAAGCAAGTTGTTGGGCAGCCTGGCAAGTTGACGGGGCGAGGGGTGCGCAGTGTACATCGCTGGTGGCGATGGCTTACTTATGGGTCGGTGCCATTGGCCGGATTCCTGGAACGCCAAAAAAGGGGAGACCTTTGAAACGCTCTAGGCGTTGGAGCCGCAGCGCCCTGGTTTCACTTATCACGGCCCTGTTCGCCGCAACCCCAGCACTCGCCGGGCCCTTGATCTGTGACCACTTCCTGCAGCTCGACCCAGAACAGCGCCGGGCCTACGCCCTCGGCCTTTGCGACGGATTGAGCGGCACGAGCGCCGCGGTCGCTCAAGGCTTGCGGCACGATATCTTGCTCTCCGGCGAGCTGGCAGCACCTGAACCATACAACACGGCAGAGTTCGCGTCCTGGCACAACGACATCGCGGCCATCAACGAGGGGCAGTCCGAAAGCTGCTACGTCGCGGAGCACAGCAGGCGGCTCGACGGAGGTTGCTCGTCTCCGCATCGCGTCGCCGCGCCCGTGGTGTCGGTAGCAATACAG
>JBFGYN010000471.1:0-2801 GCA_041587415.1 Candidatus Competibacterales bacterium
CATACTCCAGGAAGGGGCGAGACGCATTGCCGATATTCGAGGAACTCAAGCGCCGAAACGTTCTCAGGGTCACGGTCGCATACGTCGTTGGCGCCTGGGTCATTATCGAGGCTGCGTCACTCATCCTCGAGATCTACGAATCTCCCGCATCGATCCTTCGAGTCATTGTTGCACTGCTTGCGCTAGGCTTGCCGTTCGCAATTCTGTTTGCCTGGGCTTTCGAAGTAACGCCGGAGGGTATCAAGCGCGAAGCCGAGGTCGACCGTTCGGTATCGACGAACAAATTCACCGCGCGGCGTCTGGATATTCTGACGATCGTGTTGCTCGTTGTGGCCGTCGGCCTGCTGGTTGCCGACCGGACGCTGCTGCATATGTTCACCGGGTCCAGCGTCGATACCACATCGATCGAGATGACAGACGATACTGGTTCGAAGCCTGCGACTCCTGGCGTCGCCGAGAAGCTTCTCGAGCTGAATCGTCTGCGGGATGGCGGCGACTACGGTGCTGCGTTTGCGCTCGCCAATGAAATTGCGCCTTTGCTCGGTCCCGAATCGACCGGTGAAGAATTCTGGAAAGACTTTTCCTGGGCCGGTGATATCAACACCGAGCCACAGGGTGCAACGGTCTATCGGCAGCAGATCGATGCGGGCGATGACGAATGGGAAGAGCTTGGTAAAACGCCGCTCAGCCAGGTTCGGTTCGCGGAGCACGAAGGTTACCGCCTGCGGTTTCGGTTGGACGGGTACCGTGACATAGAAGTACTGCAGTCGGTGATTCGCGGATTACGGTGGATGAATCTGGAGCCCATGAATCCGATCAAGCTCGACGCGGTGGATGCGCTCCCAGAGAACATGGTCCGGATCCCGAAGTTCACGGCCGACCTCGTCGAATATTCCGATTTCTTCATGGATCGCTACGAGGTGACCAATCGCGAGTATGAGGAGTTCGTCCTGGCGGGTGGCTACGAGAATCGACGGTACTGGATGCATCCATTCCTGAAAGGCGGCGAAGAAATCGGTTGGGAAGAGGCGATTGGTGAGTTCGTGGATCGGACCGGCCGACCGGGACCGGCAACCTGGAGTGGCGGCACGTATCCCTCGGGTGAGGGCGGCCACCCGGTCGGCGGAGTCAGCTGGTACGAAGCGGCGGCCTTTGGCGAATTTGCCGGCAAGGCGCTTCCAACTGAGGCTCATTACCACGCTGCAATGCGCTATTTCCGGCGCAACAGTTGGCTGGTTACACCTCGCAGTCATTTCGGTGGGAATGGACCAAGGCCCGTCGGCGAAGGCAGGGCTATGGCCACACTGGGAGTTTTCGATCTCATTGGCAATGTCAGAGAATGGATCTGGAATCCGGTCGACAAATCCGCCCGAGGCACGATCGGCGCAGCCTGGACCGATGCGATCTTCAACGCCGGGTGGGTAATTCCCAAGTCGCCCTGGGATCGTGACGCGACGAACGGATTCAGGACCGTTCGGACCTTCGACTCTCAAGAGAAACTGGCGAGGCTACAGCAGCCGGTTGCACCTCGCGAAAGTCGCGACTATCGGAATGAACAACCGGTTGGCGACGCCGAGTACGAAATCTACAGGCAGCTCTATGCCTACGATCCATTTCCGCTGAATGCGGAGATCGTCGGGAGCAAGGAGTTCGAACACTGGATTCGCCAGGAAGTCCGCTACGACCTGCCTTACGGCGAACGCGGTGGGGCCTATATCTACATGCCCAAGCGCGGCGAGGTG
Source organism: Candidatus Competibacterales bacterium (assembly GCA_041587415.1). Taxonomy (GTDB): domain Bacteria; phylum Pseudomonadota; class Gammaproteobacteria; order Competibacterales; family JAHEDQ01; genus JBFGYN01. Next base: position 1,743 of record JBFGYN010000471.1, read on the forward strand.
CCGTTCGAGGTTGTCGCTTACTGGGGCGGCAGCGGCGTTCTGAGCAATAAATCCATTGATGACCAGTACATCAAGGCTTTTGATTTCATCGTCAGAGATGGACGTGCCGTGGCACTCCCCATCTTCAAGGGTGCGTATTGGCGGGATGACGAGAATTTCAGCCTTACTCACAGCGCGTTGCTCGACAATTCAGAGGGCACGCGATACCGGGACTACCAGATCAGGTGGGTGCAGGATTTTTCTCGCATGATCGACTACCTCGAGACTAGGGATGAGCTGAATACGGAGAGTCTCGGATACTACGGCTTCAGCTGGGGCGGTCAGGCGTCTCCGATAGCGCTCGCCACCGAAGATCGGATTGATGCGGCGGTGCTCAACGTGGGCGGGCTGTGGGATGTCTTCCGCTTCCGGCCCGAGATCGATCCGATCAACTTCGTCACGCGGGTCCGTACACCGGTTCTGATGCTGAACGGCGAGTACGACATTGTGTTTCCCGTGGGCACGGCGCAAGAGCCGATGTTCGACCTGCTCGGCACAGACCCCGAGCACAAGAAGCACTACATATCGTCCGATGCGCACATCGTGTCGCGGGATATCATGATCAGGGAGACACTGGACTGGTACGACCGCTACCTGGGTTCTAAGGGCGACTAGCCCGTATCCGTCACCAGCCCTCGTAGCGACACGGGTCTGGAGCAATGGCCCTGACAAGAGACTTCAAACAGACTATTCAGGCCCGCGTTCAGCGCGACCCGGCCTTCCGCGAAGAACTGCTCAAGGAAGGGATCGAGTGTCTGCTGTCGGGTGACGTGGCCACCGGTAAGGCGGTCCTGCGTGACTATATCAATGCCACGATCGGATTCGACGAACTCGGCAGCCTGACCCACAAATCGCCCAAAAGCTTGATGCGCATGCTTGGCTCTAGGGGCAATCCGCAGGCCCGCAATCTGTTCGAGATCATCCGCCACCTTCAGCACCGCGAGGGCCTTCACTTCGAGCTGCGCGCGGTGCGGTAAGCGATGGGTGGGTACCCGGGGCCTGCTGACGAAAGTTCCGCGC
>JBFGYN010000472.1:0-2796 GCA_041587415.1 Candidatus Competibacterales bacterium
CCGCCAACGATCCCGAGTAAGAACAATTCGATGACGAACAGTCTGGTCACCGTTGCCTGGGTCGCGCCAAAACAGCGCATGACGGCAACGGAATCCCAGTGGCGCTTGGCAAAGCGCTGGGCGGAAAGGGCGATGGCAACCCCAGCGAGTATGACGCTGACGAGGGCGGCAAGGCCCAGGAAGCGTTTGGCGCGATCCAGTGCCGCCCGAAGCTCTGGCCGACCTTCCCGGGCACTTTGAAATTCCTGGTTGGGCTGCAGCTGCGCTCTGGTTTCGTCCCGGAATCGACCGACATCGGAATCTTCTCCTGCCACGAGCAGCCGGTAGCGCACTCGCGATCCGGGCCGGACCAAATTCGTGCTGGGTATATCGGCAAGGTTCATCAACAGCCGCGGGGCGATGTTGAAGAATTCACCCCCGCGATCGGGCTCGTACGCCAGAACGCTGTCTAAGCGAAATTGGCGAACGCCAACGGCCACCTCGTCACCGACTGTCAGACCCAACGCGTTCAGCAGGCGCGGTTCTGCCCAGACCGTCCCCGGTTCTGGCCCACCGGTAGTAGCGCGCTCCGCTCCGTATGGCTCGTCGGAGACGCGCAGCTGGCCTCGCAGCGGGTAGCCCCCGTCGACCGCCTTCAGCTCGACCAGCTGGGTCTTGCCCTGGGCAAAAACGACGCTTCGAAAATGCAGCGATCGAGCCGTGCGCAAACCATGGGAAATCGCCGAGTCTGACAAGGTGTCCTCGAGCGGACTCGACGAGTCGATGCGCAAGTCGGCGGCAATCAGTTCACTGGCCTGCCGTTCCATGACGATACCGACTCGATCGGTGAAGAATCCAACGGATGCGACCGCCGCGACGGAGATCACGAGCGCCAACAACAGCACGCGCAATTCACCGCTACGCCGGTCGCGATTGAGTGCCCTGATTGACAGCCGGAATATCGCTACCTTCAACTCAATTCTCCCCTTGCTCGGCGAGCCGGCCACCTTCCAAGTGCACACGCCGATCGCAACGCTCGGCAAGCTCAGGATCGTGTGTGACGAGAACGAGCGTGGTTCCGATTTCGCGGTTCAGATCGAAGAGCAGGTCGGCAATTCGGTGACCCGTGACCTGATCCAGATTGCCGGTAGGTTCGTCGGCGAATAGGACGTCAGGCCCTGCGGCGAAGGCCCGGGCAATGGCCACGCGTTGTTGCTCTCCGCCGGACAGCTGGCTGGGGTAATGACCGGTGCGCGCGCCGAGTCCCACGCGCTCCAGCACGTCCCGGGCATCGGCCAGGGCGGAGTTCCGTCCAGCGAGTTCCAGCGGCAACATCACGTTTTCGATGGCAGTCAACGACGGCAGCAATTGAAAGGACTGAAACACGAACCCCACTCTCTCGGCACGCAGGCGTGCCCGCCCGTCTTCATCCAGGCTGCCCAGGTCCACATTCGCCAGTTCGACGCGCCCTGAGCTGGGCTCATCGAGCCCGGCAAGCAGGCCCAGCAATGTTGACTTCCCGGAACCGGAAGCACCCAATATTGCCAGGGACTGGCCAGCGGGAACTCGGAGATCCAGCGCCTCCAGTATGACCAGCTTTCCCTCGGGGCTCGACACATGTTTGCCGAGACTTTCGGCGAGAATCATGGCTCGCGGGTGATGAGACGTCATGGTTCGGCTAGCTTGAGTCGCTGATTCGGATGCGGGCATTCTCACTATAGTGCCCCGTACCGCGCCGAGGTTCCCAGTGAAACATTTGCTCATTGTCTACCACAGCCAGACCGGCCACACCGAATCCATGGCGCGAGCGGTGCGCGAAGGCGCGACTTCGACGGACATCGAAGGAGTGGAGACCCGGTTCCTGACCGCATTCGAAGCCGACAGCGAAGACCTGCTCTGGGCCGATGCGCTGCTGCTGGGGACCCCGGAGAACTTTGGCTACATGTCGGGGGCACTGAAGGATTTTCTCGACCGTACCTATTATCCCTGTGAAGGCAAGATCGAGAACCTGCCGTACGCAATATTCGTCAGCGCCGGAAACGACGGCAGCGGCGCGGTGAGTGCCATACGCCGTATCGCCAAAGGCTATCCGTTTCGGGAAGTGCACGACCCGATTATTGCGAAGGGCGACCTTACACCCGACACCCTGGACTCGTGCGAGGAACTCGGCATGACGCTGGCCGCGGGACTCGAACTCGGCGTGTTCTGAGCGAATCGGCACGGACCGCTGGGTCCGCTGCTTCGCACCTTCTTCGGCCTACAGTGCCGGACTTTGTTAGCCGTGCGGCGCGGCGAACGCCGGGGCAAGCGCAGCAGGTCCGGCCTGGAGGCTGCCAGCCTCAGCGCTCGACCCTCTCCAGCACCTGCCTTGGCACGTCGCCGCGCCGGTAATTGCTCAAGGGCCGCGACATCTCGTCGAACGCCCGATCCCGATCCTCGCTCGTCTCATACCATCGATAGCTCTCCCACCGCTCGCCAAGCAGGTGTGGTGCCCGCCACGTGGAATCGTTGGGGACGGTGATGCGAATTCCGTAGTGCTTCACGGGCGGCTGCTCCTGAGAGTGTTCGTTCGTGCAAATATTGACCCCAGTGCATCCAGTAGGTGCATTCCTTCGGATCGCCTGTGAATGCCCGGCCATCGAAACCGGGCATCGGCACCCATTCTATTGTCATCCGACGGAGGAAGGGATCATGAAGATTCCGAGTCAAATCAGGCCCGCGTCCGTTACGGCGTTGGCGATGCTGCTCTCCATTGGCTGTGGGGCGCAGGCAGCCAATCACCGGGAAGCCCCCATCACGGCCTTCGACCACAAGGCC
>JBFGYN010000473.1:0-2788 GCA_041587415.1 Candidatus Competibacterales bacterium
GGTCAAGCCCGGGGCATCGGGAATGTCCGCTCTCCCGCCCGTCACCTCACGCCTCCGGCCCGTGGCCGCGCTTGCGCACCAGGCTGACGCGCTCGAAACTGAGGACCACGGTGCCGTCCTGCTTGTAGCCTTCGGTGTAGGTGGTGACCACGCCCTCGCCGGGGCGCGACTTCGACTCGCGGGCGTCGAGCACTTTGGTCCGGGCGTAGAGCGTGTCGCCGACGAAGACCGGGGCGGTCAGTTTGACCTCGCGCCAGCCCAGATTGGCGATCGCCCGGGCGCTGACGTCGTCGACGGTCAGGCCGGTGACGATGGCGAGCGTGAGGGTCGAGTTGACCAGCGCCTGGCCGAACTCGGATTGCGCCGCATAGGCGTCGTCGCAATGGGCCGGGTGGCGGTTCATGGTCAGCAGGCTGAACTGGATGTTGTCGGCCTGGGTGACGGTACGCCCCGGGCGGTGCTCGTAGACGTCGCCGACCGAGAAATCCTCGAGGTCGCGGCCGTAGCGCGCGACGATTACGCGGCCGCCGGGGCCGGGGGTCATGGCTTCAGCTGGGACGGTCATGCGCGCATTCTATCGCAAGGCGGCGGTTGGGGAAGCCGGGCGCAGAAAAATCAGATGGTGGATATGCCGGAGCGTAAAGGCAGAACGATCTGCAAAACGCCCATCGCCGACACCTCGGCAGATCGCCCGGAAGGCCGAAACTCGGTCCGTGCGCAGCACCGAGTCGATTGAAGGCGTCACTCGCCTTGCGGCCCTGCGGTGTTACGGTCGCCGGCACGCTCGGCTGTTGACCGGCGTAGTGCGACCGGAGCAGGGCAATGTCGTGCGCCTCCAGGGTTCAACCAGGCGTCGCAGTGCATTCTGTCCCCGGGACGGTGCATCCAAAAGGCGGCCCAAGCGAGTTCCCTCTTGCTCGGCGCTTTCGTTGATATGATCATCACCGTGCAAAATGTGGACGGGAATGCCAATCGCCGTTTGGCTGCTGTGGAACGGGGTTCAGGATCTTCCCGCGAAGTACTTAGCGAGGGTGTTGGAAGATGACGATCAGATACAAAAAGCTCGGTGCCGATCTCAGAATTGCGGACATCGTATTTGCAGGCAGCCACGATGCCTCGATCACCTCCGGCAAATGGAATGCGAAGACCCAGGATAAGAATATCGGCGAGCAGGCTAAGTGCGGAGTCCGGCTGTTTGATCTGCGCATTCTAGCGCGGTCGGGCCCGGGCGGTGCATCGCTGGTCGGATATCATGGCAACAAGGGCGGAAAGAGCAAGAAAACGCTGCTCAATACCCATTCTGGCGTCACCCACTCGAAGGTTAAAACACACAGCCGTATGAATCTCGGAACTTTCGGCGAAAAACTGTCTGACATGCTAACTCAAGCAAGAAAATTTGTCGATAAAACGGACGAATTTCTAATTTTCAAATTTGATAAATGCACAAATTACCAAGTAATTGCTGAATACTGCATAAATTTACTAGGTGATAACATATACGCGCCAAAAGATATAACAAGAGAATTGGGCAAATGCACCTTGGATGAACTGAGTGGTCAGGTCGTTTGCGTTTTCGCGGAGAGCGGCCTGTCGGAAATATCAGGCTATGGCGCGGGAGACGGGATATTGGGGTTCCGCAGCCTTAAAGGCGACGACGGGGTAAAGCCCTACAAGGCCAATTACCCGGGATTACAGTATTACGGGAAGGGTGGCACCAGCATTAAGAACATTCACAAGACCAAATCGGGAAAAATTTCCGAGAACGAAGCGAAGCAAAGAAAACTGATGCTGCAAATGGCTTCCAGCAGCGACCCGCAAGCGTCAGACGTTCTGGGCATGATGTATTGGACCACGACCGGCCTGACACACAGCATTGCGAGCAGAAACAAGAAAATGTGGACATCCACAAACGTCAAGAGGCTGGAGACCCTTTGGGCGGAAGGCCTGGAGCAGGCGGTCGGAACGCAATTGGAGCTGAACAAGATCAAGTACATGGAATATGGTGAACGCCGGCGCATGAAGGCGTTCTTTCCGAACATCGTGATGATTGACTTTGCCGACGACTCCAAGTGCGAGACCATTTACGGGTTGAACGAGGCGGCGGACGAACGGCTCATAGCGGCCTATGATGCAGCGATCGCAAAGGGTTTTCATTAGGAGTTGGCGAGTTCAATTGACCAGGACATTCCGGATTCGGGGGTTCACGTTCCGCGGAAATTTGCCCATTGGCACAAACCGGTCATTCCAAGGCGCGTGAGCGAAGAGTGTGTCATCATCTCAAGGCAACGCGCAGACCCTACAGCCCCCCCCGCAGCACCTCCTCCAACCAGTCGTTGTCGGTGCCCAGCGCATGGGCAGTGCCCTCGCGGGCGGGGCGGGCGCCGTCGAGGCTGAAGGGCAGGCCGAAGAAGCGCAGCCGGCCGTCGGCGTCGCCGCGGAACATGCCGGAAGCCGCGGTCTGGGGGTGGGCCGCGACCTGGTCCATGGTGTGGACCGGGGCGTTCGGCACCCCCGCATCGTCGAGCCGCGCCGCCATCTCGGCCGTTGTGGCCTGGGTCGTCACCCCGGCAATCAGCGCCACCAGCGCGGGCTTGTTCTCGACCCGCAAGCCATTGGTGCGGAAGCGTGGGTCTTCTGCCCATTCCGGGTGGCCCATCACCGCCGCCAGCTTGCGGAACAGGCTGTTGTTGCCGGCGGCGATGATCAGCTCGCCATCCTTGGTCGGGAAGGCCTGGTAGGGGGCGATCATGATGGTGCCCGAGCCCGCCTTGCCCGGGGGTTTGCCCGA
>JBFGYN010000474.1:0-2772 GCA_041587415.1 Candidatus Competibacterales bacterium
GAAACGCAAAGCCGCGTTCCTGCGCTGCTCGATCCAGATCACGCGCAATGGCTGCCGATGCTGTCGTGTGATCGACGAAAAGTGTGCCGGGTTTCATGACGCCGAAGGCACCCTCCGCACCGAGCGTAACGTCACGCAAATGGTGATCGTTGCCGACGCAGGCGAAGACGAAACTTGCATCGGCCGCGGCCTTCGCCGGGGTATCCGCCGATCGCCCGCCGCACTCCTCCACCCAACGCTCGGCTTTGCTGCCCGTGCGATTGTAGACGACGACATCGTGTCCACCCCGCGCCAAATGTCCAGCCATCGGAAATCCCATGACGCCAAGCCCGATAAACGCCACACGTTCCGCCATCGCTACTCCCAAGGATTGTCCAGGTTGAATCGGATGAATCGAAAATCAGACCCGAGAACAGTGATCATTCGGCCATCATTCTCGGCTTTGGTGAGGTCGGCGGACGGTGACTGCGCATCCTGCGGCTGCGAGTTTCAGTACCGTTCGAGAATCGCCGCAAGGCCCATGCCTCCAGCCGTGCAAACGGAGATCAAGCCGCGCCCGCCGCCAGCTTGATCCACGATTTTCCCCAAATTCGCTACGATTCTAGCGCCGGTAGCCGCGAAGGGATGCCCAAAGGCCAGGCTGCTGCCCTTGACATTGATCCGATTCGGATCGATTTCACCTAAAGCATTCGAGCGGTTCAGCCGATCTCGGCAATAGGCCTCGGATTTCCAGGCCTCGAGCGTGCAGAGCACTTGGGCCGCGAATGCCTCGTGAATCTCGTAGAAGTCGAATTCTTGCAGTCCAATGCCAGCTCGCTCGAGCAACTCCGACACCGCGACCGTCGGCGCCATCAGCAAGCCCTCTCCCCCCACATAATCCACAGCGGCGGTCCGCGACGCCGTGATAAACGCCTGCACAGGAAGTTCCCTATCCCGGGCCCACTCCTCGGACGCGAGCAATACGGCAGCGGCACCGTCCGTAAGCGGCGTGCTATTGCCGGCCGTGAGCGTTCCCCGTTGCGTGCGATCGAAGGCAGTTCGAAGCGACGCGAGGGCCTCCACACTGGTGTCCTTCCGAACATTGTTGTCACGAACCATGCCCTCACAGGGAACGAGCAGATCATCGAAAAAGCCCTCCTCTACTGCGGCGGCGGCCTTGTGATGGCTCGCCACTGCGAACTCATCTTGAGCCTCACGTCCGATACCCCACTCCTGCGCCATGAGTTCACAGTGCTGCCCCATGCTTAGCCCGGTCCGCGGTTCGGCTGGGGATGGCGGTACGGGGATCAGTTCCCTCGGGCTCAGACCCTTCAACGCGAGCAGTCGCTGCTTCACGTTCCGGGCGTGCGCAAACTTCATCAGTCGTTTGGCAAAACGTTGGGAGAACACGATGGGCACGTCGCTCGCGGTATCCACACCTGCCGCAATCGCGCAGTCGATCTGACGGGTAGCGATCTTGGCACCCAGCATCAGGGCCGCCTGAAGGCTGGTGCCGCATGCCTGCTGCAGGGTAACGCCCGGAGTGTCGGGATTGAGCTTGGTACTAAGAACGGCTTCCCGCGCGAGATTCCAATCTTTGGAGTGATGTGTCACGGCACCAGCAACGACCTCGTCGACGGTGCTGTGACCCAGCTGGAACCGATCGCACAGGCCTTGGATAGCGGCACTCAGCATATCCAGATTGCTCAGGTCGGCGTAGCCCGTGTTCGCCCGGCAAAAGGGTATGCGGGTGCCACCGATCAACGCGACTCGGCGCAGGCTGGACAAGGTCATGACTCAGGCTGCCTCGCTGTTGTCGGTAGCACGGGGATGTGTATTTGCGTAGTTCAAGGGGCCGCCCAGGAACGGAGGAAATCCAGTGCCGAAAATCATGCCGGCATCGAGCAGGTCGGCTTCCTCCACCACACCGTCTGCCAGCGCGCTCCGGCATTCCGACAGATACGCATCGATCAGTCGCTTGCTCAGAAGCTCGGAGTCGCCCGGATTGGTGTTTGCCTTCCGCATCGGTCGACCGTCTTGCCAATCGTAGAAGCCCTTGCCGGTCTTTTTGCCCAAGTGTCCAGCATCGACTAGAGATTGCAGCAGTTCCCGCGCGGACCCGCCGTCGTCCGTCCCCAATTCGCCAACCACGTTCAGGCAGATGTCCAATCCGACGCTGTCGGCCAACTCGACGGGGCCCATCGGCATTCCGAATTCGGTCGCAGCTCGATCCAGCGCTTCGATTGGAACACCTTCCCTATGGGCCGCGAACGCCTCTCGCAAGTAGGCTGCGAGAACGCGATTGACCAAGAATCCCGGCGCGCTTCTGACGGGCAGCGGCAATTTCTCGATTTGCGCCGCGAATGCGCAACCGCGACCTATCTGCTCCGGATCAGTGTTCCGCCCGCGCACAACCTCCACGAGCGGCATCTTGGCCACGGGATTGAAAAAATGCAGGCCGATCAAACGACCAGGCTCTGCCAGACCCTCCGCAATGGATTCCAGGGGAATGGCGGAGGTGTTCGTCGCCAATACCGCCTGCTCACCGACGCGCGGCTCCAACGTCCGGAACAGCTCGCGCTTGGCATTCAGATCCTCGAAAATCGCCTCGACGACGACATCCGCACGCGCGGCGCCGCGCCCTCCGGGGTCGGCGATCAGTCGGCTGTGCGCGGCGGCGATCGCCTGAGGCGTGCCAAGCCGTTGGAAGAGCTTGCCGGCGCGGTCCAATGCTGGTTGGATAAGCCGCATCTCGCGGTCCTGGAGCGTCACTTCCATGCCGCGGTAGGCGCA
>JBFGYN010000475.1:0-2758 GCA_041587415.1 Candidatus Competibacterales bacterium
ACCAGCTGGGCGGCTTGGCGCGGGGGCTTATAGGGTGGCTCGGCGAAGCGCGCCGGACCATGGAAGCCAATGCTGGCGAGTACTTACAGGAAGAACGGCGGGAGGTGCCCGCCAGCGCCGAGATCGATCATTTCCTTCAGAATGTCGACGAGCTTCGATCGGATGTCGACCGCGTGGAAGCACGCATTCGGCGGCTTGATAGTCACTTGCGGCGCGTTGCGGAGTAGAACCGGATGCTCCGTCCGGCCCAGGTTTTTCGCCTGATCTATATCAATCTGGTCCTGCTGCGTTACGGGCTCGACGACATCGTTCTGGCCACGCACCTGTTCCGGCCGATTCGCTTCGTCCGCCACATGCTGCCCTGGAACTGGTTTCGTAAATTGGAGGCTCCGCGCGGGGAACGAATCCGCGGTGCCCTGGAAGACCTGGGTCCAATCTTCGTCAAATTTGGCCAGATGCTCTCGACCCGTCGGGACCTGTTGCCCGAAGACGTTGCCGACGAACTGGCGAAATTGCAGGATCGCGTACCGCCGTTTCCGGCCGAGGACGCGCGCCGCGTGATCGAGGAGGATCTCGGCAGCAGCATCGCCGAGTGCTTTGCTCGTTTCGACGATTTTCCGTTGGCTTCGGCTTCGATCGCCCAAGTGCACGCCGCAGCACTGGAGGACGGAAGCGACGTGATCGTCAAGGTGTTGCGCCCAGGAATTCGTACCATTATCCGGCGTGATCTGGAGCTGTTGTACATCGTCGCCGACCTGGCGAACCGCTATTGGCGCGAGGGTCGACGGCTCCGGCCGCGGGAAGTGGTATCGGAGTACGAGAAGACCATTACCGATGAGTTGGACCTGATCCGCGAAGCGTCCAATGCCACCCAGCTGCGCCGAAACTTTCGCGATTCCCACATGTTGTATGTGCCTGAGGTGCACTGGCCTCTCACGCGGCGTCGCGTCCTGGTCATGGAGCGCATCCACGGCGTGCCGATCGGCGACATCGAGCGGTTGCGCGCATTGAATGTGGACCTGAAAAAGCTCTCCGAGCGAGGGGTGCGGATCTTCTTCATGCAGGTCTTCCGCGACAGTTTCTTCCACGCGGACATGCACCCTGGAAACATCTTTGTGGACGTGACAGACCCGGCGGATCCCGGCTACATCGCTGTGGATTTCGGGATCATCGGCACCTTGTCGCCCAGCGACCAGCATTATCTGGCCGAGAACTTTCTCGCTTTTTTTAATCACGATTACCGCCGGGTAGCGGAGCTCCACATTGAGTCTGGCTGGGTACCGGCGGAGACGCGGGTGGACGAGTTCGAATCGGCCATTCGAACCGTTTCCGAGCCGATCTTTGACCGGCCGCTCAAGGACATCTCCTTTGGACTGTTCCTGCTTAGCCTTTTCCAGACGGCGCGGCGATTTAATATGGAGGTTCAGCCGCAGCTCGTCTTGCTCCAGAAAACCCTTTTGAACATCGAGGGCTTGGGCCGCCAGCTAGACCCCGACCTGGATCTCTGGGCAACGGCCAAACCGTACTTGGAGGACTGGATGCGCGACCGGGTAGGCCCGGAAGCGGCCATCCGAAAGTTGAAGGAAAACTTTCCCCGTTGGGTAAACCAAATCCCTGACATTCCCAGCCTCGTTCACGACGCACTGCGTCAGACTCGATCCGGGCGCCTTCAGCTGGATGCCCAGAGACGTGAGCTGTCTGCGTTGCGTCGGGAAATGCGCGAAACCGGTCACAGGCATTTCCTGGGCATGATTGGGGTCGCACTGGTGCTCAGTGCCGCCGTGATTTTCGGTCTGGACGGCTACCAGCCGATCATGGTGTGGGACGCGCCGCTGCTCAGCTGGGTGCTCGGGGCCACCGGCGTCGCGCTGCTCGTTGGGGCATGGCCTCGGGATTGATCCGGCTCGTATCGCCGCTCGGCGTGTATGGCCCGAACGTTGCACCGGGGTGCTTCGATTTGGGCTATTACGCTCAGTAGGACAGTGACCCCGGCGTGCACTAGCAAGCGACACCGGGTTACCTGCTATCCCAATTTCCCCTGGCTTTCGAGGAAGTCCCGCACCGATACGACCGTGCCCGTGTAACGCATGGGATTGTCCCTCAGCAGTTCACAAAGTGCCCGTGCGGTCATCTCTGGCGGGCTCGCCCAGGCATCCACGTCCCGGTCCGGATACATGGCGCGTACCGTGTCGGTGGCCGTCGCCGGCGGCGATAGAGAAAGGCAGGCGATGCCGTACTGTTCCAATTCCGCGCCCAGGCCCATCGTCAGCCGGTCCAGGGCCGCCTTGGACACACCGTACGGCACATTGAGGAATCCGGTGCGCACGGCGGCCCCCGAGGTAACATTCACGATGACTCCCGAGCCCTGCTCTATCATGGTGGGAATGACAGCCCTGGCGCATAGAAACGCCCCCGTGAGGTTCGTGTCGAGGATTTCCCGCCATTGCTCGACCGTCAAGTCGATGAAGTCCACATCGCCGAGCATGACACCCGCATTGTTCAGCTGGATGTCGATTCGGCCCCAACGGGCGCGTACGGCGGACACTGCTGACTCAACCTGCTCCGGGACCCGAACGTCGGCCGAAATGTCGAGGGCCTCGTGCCCGCGATGCTCGATCTCGGCTGCGACCGAGCGGCTTCCATGGCGCGTGATCAGTCCGATACGGTAGCCTCGCTCGGCGAGCGCGAGTGCGTGGCAGCGGCCGAGCCCCCGACTGGCCCCCGTGACAATCGCAACCTGGTTCGCAGATGTCACCAG
>JBFGYN010000476.1:0-2756 GCA_041587415.1 Candidatus Competibacterales bacterium
CACCAAGGCCTTGGCACGCTTGGCAGGCTCGCTGACCGGCGGCATGAGAGGAGGCTTCGGGTGCATGTCGTCGAGGAACTGGATGATGGCGACACTCTCGTAAAGAGTAATCGCTTTATCACCCTCGCCGTAAATCAGCGTCGGCACCTGGCGCCGCGGTGTGATCTTGCCGTAAGGAGGCTGCTTGTGCTCGCCAGCCAACAAATCCACCTGGACTTTCTCGAATGGAATCCCCTTCTCGAGTAGCGCGAGTTCAGGTCGCACCGCGTTTTGCGAAGGAGCGATTGTGTAGAGCTTGATTTTCGGGGTCATAGTGAAGACGCTACCAGAGTTCGTTTCAGGGGTACAGAGTACGTTCGGGTCACACCGGCAGATTCACATTCTGCGTCACGAGCGCAAGATCTTCCACGCCACAGAAAGAAAAAAGCACCAACCGTTTAAATGAAGAGTGTTTTTTCGGGTCTCGGAATCTTCCGGCATCGCGCCTTAAATTCTTCCGTTACACATGATATGGTGACAATTCCTGTCCCTCAAAAACCTGGAGGGTACGCGAATGACATCTGATCAACGCCTGCGAATTTCCCTACTGTTGTTACGTTTGAGCGTTTTCGTCGTGATGTTTATCTGGACGTTGGACAAACTGCTGCGGCCAGATCACATGGCTTCAGTGTTCGAGCGCTACTACGGCATTAGCGGGCTGGGCAATACAGCTGCCTATGCAATCGGCGCTGCGGAACTGCTGTTGATCCTGGCGTTTGTCGCAGGACTGTGGAAACGCTGGACCTACGGTGCGGTATTACTGCTACACGCAGTTTCTACACTCGCATCGTTCGGCAAGTATCTCGCGCCGTTCGACGGCTCCAACCTCTTGTTTTTCGCTGCCTGGCCGATGCTCGCCGCCTGCGCGGCGCTTTATTTATTGCGCGATTCTGACAAACTTTATTCGGCCTGAGGTCAGAAGTCATAGCAGGGGTCAAAGGGCTCTGCCTTTAAAGCGACGCTGTTCAGCCATTCGGTTGAGTCAACAGATCAATATTCCAATTTCTACGATGTCTGACTCAAGCAAACGAAATCCCAAGTCCTGCTTTGGGCAAATTCCCTGCCCGTCACGATAAACGTGAATATCAACCAGCAGGTATTCCCCTTCCATGTCCGGAACAACGTAGACACGAAACCATTTGGGACGGTCGTGCGGAACTATTCTCACGCCGAACCGACCAGCAGCCATCGCAACAGCCTCACCGAGTGTCTTCGCCGATATGGGAATGCCCGCCAAAAAAGGATCAGACGCGACCCTCGGATCTTCCAGTGGGTGCGCGATGAAGGTGCGAAGGAATGGCATGACAGAATATTCGTCTAGCGTTCCGGGTCGGGTCAACACCTGCAGGGATCAAACCTAACGTCTCTAGAATCTAGGTGATCACACGGAACTGCATGAACGCACCGCCCTCGGCCGCACTGAGTCGTTCCCGGAGCGCGGCGCCGAGAGCCGTCGCTGGCGTGAGGACGCCACACTGCGTCGGCAGCTTGTCGCGATCCAGTGCCAGGCACAGACCGGCTTCGGCAATCATCTTCGAGGTTGCGCCATAGCCTGGATCGCCACGTCCCTTGACCTCTACCACGACCGACTCCACCCCACTTTCGGAACTCGCTCTGACGAGCACGCTAAAACTGCCTGCGCGCTGAAGCCACGGTGGCGGTCCTTCACCCGGTTTGGGATGCAATGGAATGGGCGCACCGACGAAATAGCCGAAGCCCCGGCTCATCAACAGCCACCCCATCTTCAACCAGGCGCCCAACGAAATGCCTTCTTCATAGCTGCAGGGAAGGTGCCCGTTGAGCGCAAGAGATCGCCGCACGATTCGCGCGTTAATCGGTGCCATGAAGAATGGGCCTGCGAATGTCTTGAAATTGCCATCAAATCGAAAATGATCCCAACCGCCGATGCTCTCTTCACTAGCGTGGACATTGGCCCCGGGAGCGAGCACATAGGGATCTTCGTGAAAGGCGTCGTCATAATCGCCGGCTTTCTTGACGTTTCCAAGCGCAGCGATCGACTTGACGGTCCCGCCACTAAAGGAACCGGCATAGTCGGTGTAGAGCGCTTTCACCTGAGTCGCTCTGGCGCCAGCTTGTTCGAGGCGTTCGATTGCAAACTGCGTTCCCAGATCCGAGGGAATGCTGTCTACGCCCGCAGCGAATACGATTTTCGCTCCGGTGCGCTGCGCCTCGTCATGAAACGCGTCGATCATGCGCCGTTGCCACCAATACTCGCCCGACAGGTCTGCGTAGTGAGTTCCGGTGCGCGCGCAGCACTCGACCAGTGTGTCACCGTGATACTCGCTGTACGGTCCGGCAGTGGTCATCACGACACCCGTGTCGGACACCATCGCTGCTACCGATGCCGCATCCGATGCATCCGCCACGACAACGCCTGGTCCGTCGCCTCGTCCTGAAAGGGAAGCCTTGAGCTCAGCGAGCTTCTTCGGGTTCCGCCCGGCAATGGCCCACGAGAAACGGTCTGCGCCCGGATGACGTGCAAGATAGTTGGCAACGAGCTTTCCAGTAAACCCGGTTGCGCCGTATAGAACCAGATCGAATTTCGCCATACGTTAATCCGAGGCCGTGTCTTGCTTCGGAGTCAGCTCAGACTCCTTTTTTAGCCCCGCGCGTGCTGGTGCGCCGCATTGGTCGCGAAGGGAATCACGGTGAGCTATTTGTGACGATCACAAACGAATCGAGGCGGTGATATTAGC
>JBFGYN010000477.1:0-2744 GCA_041587415.1 Candidatus Competibacterales bacterium
CACACCGGTGGATCCGTTGCCTTGTTCGGCTATCCCGACGCGTTCGGGTTCCAAGACTACCGCACGGCCCAGCAAGAAATTTAGGCACTTGCGAGATCTGGCGGTTTGGCAGTGGGTCGCCCCACTACCACAGTCTAGAGCGCGACCATGCTTCGCCTTTCAATCCTAGAAAAAGTAGTAACCGACATGAGGATATTAGACGTGCTGAAGAAAATTCTGTCCGCGACGGCCGCGGCTGCTGCCTTGATTGTTGTCCAGCCCACGCACGCTGACGAGGGAGCGTCTCAGGTTCTGAAGCGGATCAAGGAACGCGGAACCATCAATATGGGGCACAGAGAGGCGTCGGTCCCCTTTTCCTACATCGGACCTGATGGCGTGCCCATTGGGTACTCGATCGACCTATGCAACAAGATTGTCGAGAGTGTCAAAGAAACCCTCGAAATGCCCGATTTGGCCGTTAAACACGTACCGGTGACCCCCCAGACTCGCATAGCGCTGATCGCCAATGGAACCATCGATATGGAGTGCGGTTCGACAACCAACAATCTGACCCGGCAAAAACAGGTGGATTACCTCGCCACGAGTTTCATAACGGGCACGAAGCTCGTGACACGGAAGGACTCCGGTATCACGGAAATCGAGGACATGGATGGTAAAGCCATCGCATTGGCGGAGGGGACGACGAACGAGCGGGCCATCAAGCGAGTAATGGAGGAGAAAGGACTCGATATCAAGATCGTCCCGGTCAAGGATCATTCGCAGGGCTGGATTACGCTCGAGACCGACCGGGTCGATGCCTATTCTACTGACGACGTGCTGCTCTATGGACTTGTCAACAAAGCCAAGAGTCCGGACGAGTACCACGTGACCGGCCGATTCTTGTCGTTCGATCCGTACGCCATCATGGTGCCGCGGGACGACTCCACATTCCGGCGTCTCGGCAACATGGTTTTGGCGGATTTGATGCGCTCTGGCGAGATGCTCGAAATCTACAACCAATGGTTCAACCCGGGCCCAACCAACATCAACATGCCGGCAAGCGACATGCTCAAAACGGCTTTTGAGATTCAGGCTTTGCCGCACTGAGCATGGCCGCTGCGGGATTGGAGGGAGGCCAGACACTTCCCTCCAATTCTGCCGTAACTCAATCGCAGTCCTGGGCCTGGTGGCGGGGGGAACGTATCCGTGAATTACAACTGGAACTGGGCAATCCTGTTCACCGAACCCTATATTTGGTGGATTCTGCAGGGTTTCGCGTGGACGGTGATCGTCGCCTCCGTGGCTTGGGTCATAGCGTTTTCGGTGGGCTCCGTCGTCGGAGTTCTGCGGACAGTCGATAACCGTCTGCTGAGCGGGATCGCCAGCACCTATGTGACGATTTTTCGCAACATCCCGCTGTTGGTACAGATGTTTCTCTGGTACTTCGTGTTCCCGGAACTCCTACCCGATGACGCGGGACGGTGGGTTAAGCGAGAACTGCCTCTACCCGAGGTATCCACCGCAGTAATTTGTCTGGGCCTTTACACGGCCGCACGTGTCGGTGAACAGGTGCGCGCCGGAATCGATTCGATAACCCAGGGGCAACGCTACGCGGCTCAAGCGATTGGCCTGACCCCTGTACAAGTTTATCGTTATGTGCTGTTGCCAGTCAGTTACCGCATCATAATTCCGCCGCTCACGAGCGAGTTCCTCGGTGTATTCAAAAATTCTTCTCTAGCATTGACAATCGGTGTTCTGGAACTGACGGCGATGACCCGCCGAATAGAAGAGTATACGTTCCAGGGCTTCGAAGCCTTCACTGCGGCAACCGTGCTGTATATCGCCGTCACCGCCATCGTAATGATCGCGATGCGCATGGTGGAGGGCCGGTTGTCGATTCCGGGGATGATCTCGCTGGGAGCCAAGTGAAATGGAAACCGGCTTCGACTTCGAAATCGTCCGCGAGTCTATTCCATTCCTGGCCGAGGGGCTGGTTCTGACATTTCAACTGACGTTGCTGGGCGTATTGGGTGGCCTGGTACTCGGCACCCTGCTCGCTTTGGCCCGGTTGGCCCCTTTCAAGCCGCTTTCGTTCGCCGCTGCGACATACGTCAACTTTTTTCGATCGCTGCCGCTGATTCTGGTCATCTTCTGGTTCTATTTCCTCGTGCCCCTATTGCTCGGAAGGGAGGTAGGCGCATTTTTTTCGGTAATGGTCGCTTTCATTCTGTTCGAGGCAGCGTACTACTGCGAGATCATGCGGGCCGGAATTCAGAGTGTGAAAAAGGGCCAACTCGCCGCTGGTTCAGCCCTGGGGCTCACTTACGCGCAGAATATGAGGTATATCGTTCTACCCCAGGCGTTCCGCGCAATGATTCCGATTCTTCTGAACCAAGGCGTGATTTTGTTCCAGGACACTTCTCTCGTCTATGTGGTCGGATTGGGTGACTTTCTGGTTCATGCGGACATCGTTGCCAACCGGGACAACCGGCTGATAGAAATGTATACGACGGTTGCCATCGTCTACTTTGCTTTTTGCCTTCTCGGGCAATTTCTCATTCGCAACCTCCAGAGAAAGTATGCGACATGAATGAAGCGCAAACAAACAATGCTCGGGACGACCGACTTGATTCCGGCGGACCCATGATCCAGATGGATGGGGTCAGCAAGTGGTATGGCGACTTCCAGGTCCTCAGCGATTGTACGACCGACGTGAGCAAAGGGGAGGTCGTTGTCGTTTGCGGCCCCTCGGGTTCCGGCAAGAG
>JBFGYN010000478.1:0-2741 GCA_041587415.1 Candidatus Competibacterales bacterium
AACCTACTTCCCCCTTGAGCGTGCTAACGAGCTTGCGGATCGCGGCGGGCTTGCAAACACCTGCCATATCCTTGATGCCCAATATTTGCGCACCGGCGGCCTCGAGCTCCTTGGCCAGATCGACGTAGTATTTCAGATCGTACTTCGTGCGCGCCGGATCAGTGATGTCGCCGGTGTAACAGATGGCTGCCTCGCACAGTGCACCGCTTTCGAGCACTGCGTCCATCGCAACTCGCATGTTTGTGGCCCAATTCAGAGAATCGAACACACGAAACAGGTCGATGCCCGAGAGGGCTGCTTGCTGCACGAAGTGCCTGACGACGTTATCGGGATAGTTCGTGTAGCCGACGGCATTGGCAGACCGGAGCAGCATTTGGAGAAGAATGTTCGGCACACGCTCGCGCAGACCGTCGAGCCGCTCCCACGGATCCTCGTCCAAAAACCGCATGGCCACGTCGAATGTGGCACCGCCCCAACATTCCAGTGAGAACAATTCCGGAAGCAGACGAGCATAGGCGGGAGCGATTTCCCACATGTCCCGACTGCGCATTCGGGTGGCAAACAACGACTGGTGCGCATCGCGCATCGTGGTATCGGTTACGAGCACACGAGGTTCGTCGCGAATCCAGCTCGCGAACCGTTCAGAGCCCATCTCGAGGAGACGCTGCCGGTGGCCGTTCGGTATCTCGATCGGCAAGCCCGACGGGGTGATGGCCGGCGTCAAGTGGGCGGGCCGTGCGTGGCCCTCGACTTGCCGATTGCCGTTGACGATCACGTCGGCGACGAAGCTGAGAATCTTGGTCGCGCGATCCTGACGTTTCTGGAGCTGGAAAAGATCCGGTGTCTCATCGATGAAGCGCGTCGTGTACTCGCCGGAGCGGAACTTGGGATGGTTGATAAGATTCTGCAGAAAAGCGAGATTTGTGGCGACGCCCCGAACCCTGAATTCGCGCAACGCCCGATCCATACGTTCGATGGAGTTCGACTCGGTCCGACCCCAGGTCGTCACCTTCTCCAGCAACGAGTCGTAATGGGGCGTAACCAGTGCACCCGAGAAGGCGTTTCCACCGTCGAGACGTACGCCGAAACCGGTTGCCGCCCTGTACGCACGAATGCGCCCGTAGTCTGGGACAAAGTGATTTTCCGGGTCCTCCGTGGTCACACGGCACTGCATGGCGTGGCCGTTCAACCGAATCTCTTCTTGGACTGGAATGCCCGACTCCGGGCTGCCGATCCTGGCACCCTCGGCGATGCGAATCTGGGCTTGAACCAAGTCAAGACCGGTCACGACTTCGGTGACCGTGTGCTCCACCTGAATTCGAGGATTCACCTCGATGAAATAGAATTCACCTGCATCCACATCCAACAAGAATTCGACCGTGCCGGCATTGGTGTAGTCGACCGCACGCGCGAGCCGTAAAGCGGCCTCACACAATTCCGCCCGCTTCTCGTCGCTCAGGTAGGCCGCCGGCGCACGTTCTACCACCTTTTGATTGCGCCGCTGAATCGAGCAATCGCGCTCGAACAGGTGAACGAGATTGCCATGCCGATCACCGAGAATCTGTACTTCCACGTGTCGTGCGCGGCGAACCAGCTTCTCCAGATACACCTCGTCGTTACCGAACGCGACATTGGCCTCGCGCCGAGCAATGTCGAGCTGTGACGGCAGCTCGGATTCGGTCTCGACGACGCGCATTCCGCGGCCGCCACCGCCCCAGCTTGCCTTGAGCATGACGGGGAATCCGACCTCCGCAGCTTGTCGCCTGACCTCCGCCGGCGCTCTCGACAAAGGCCCGGTGGCGGGAACCACTGGTACACCCGCCTGCTGCGCGATCTCACGCGCTGCCACTTTGTTGCCCAGTTGATTCATGACCTTCGACGATGGCCCGATGAACACGATTCCGGCGGCTCGGCACGCATCCGCGAAGCTTGGGTTCTCGGCCAGAAATCCATAGCCCGGGTGGACCGCGTCCACCTCGGCCTCCCGCGCCACACGAATGATGTCTTCCATGTCGAGGTAAGCACCGAGCGGGGATTTGCCAGCGCCCACTCGATAGCTCTCATCGGACTTGTAGCGGTGAAGGGACAGCCGATCCTCTTCGGCGTAGATCGCAACCGTTCTAATGCCCAATTCATTCGCCGCCCGGAACACTCGGATGGCAATCTCGCCTCGATTGGCCACCAAGATGCGGCCAAATCGGGAAATAGACTCGGTCATCGAAAATTCCTCAAATCCGATCAGGACAGCGAATTTCGAACCGTACGGGAACGCGCTCGAGCTCGCAATTGCGTGACAGGGACTATTCGGCGACCCCGGGTCGCCGGGCACATCGATCCACGAGATAGGCAATGGAGCGATACGGCCGCCCGCTGTGGTAGGAAAGGCCGATTTCGCAGGTGCGGCTCGAGGAGTACCCAGCGACGCAGTCATCGGGCAGCTGTCGCCGCAAGTTGCGGGTTGCGCTGGCGTTCAGCTCCGGTGTGGTAAACCCCTTGTCCCCCGCCCAACCGCAACACGGCACATCTTCGGGAACAATGACCCGCGCGGCGCACGCCTCGGCAATCGATTGCAGCTTCTCCGCCGAACCCATCTTGCGATTACTGCAGGTCGGGTGAATCGCCACGATTTCATCGCAAGGCGTCAAGTCCAGACGATCCAACAGGACATCGTGAATGAATTCGGTTAGCTCGTACACCGGGACGTCGCTCCGCAAACTCTGGGAAGTCCGGAATGCACAGGG
>JBFGYN010000479.1:0-2736 GCA_041587415.1 Candidatus Competibacterales bacterium
AGCGATGTATCGCTGCCGTATCCGGGCTCGATGTAAGCGATCTCGGTATGGATCGCCCGCTCGCCGTTAGCGTCGGCTTGGCTCACTCTGCATACGCCGCCGATCTCGTGCAGGACCTCCCCGAATTGGCTGACCAGGCCCTGTACGAGGGCAAGGGCCAGGGGGTCGTCATGGAGGCTCGGAAATTGGATCAGTCGGCGTAATATCCCGTCGCTGGAAACAATCGAAATCAAATCGCTTTCTTGCGGAAATCGTTGAGAAATGGCGATTCCCGATACTGCGGTCAGAACCACGGTGATTTTGGCTGACGCAAGTCGGGAGGCAGGCATGTTGAACCAGACCACATTGGCGGTATCGCTGGCCGCGGCTTTGGTTACCTCGGTTCCGGCAACATCCGATGTCGTGGTACGTCCGACGATCGATCAGGTGCGAGACGGCGATTATTGTGGGTTTGGCCGACGCGACGGGACTTGCTCGGAACTGAGCCGGGTGCTGCTCTGGCGTGAGATGCTCGAGGGGACGGAGAACATTTCCTCCATGAATTGCCATGTTCCCAAGGGCCCAATCTCCGCGACCCTAACGCGGTCGTTCGGCAGGCTCAGCCGTGGTCTCGAGCCGCGACGCCGCGTTCGAGCACCAATGCTATGGCTGCAACACGTTCCGGGTCGAGCGACCACGGTCCACCATATTGGTAGCACGGAATATGGGAGTTCGTTCCACGCGGGGCTGATCGCCGACGACCCGGGCATCCGCTGGAGGGGCGAATTGCAGACTCCCGCACAGGAACGATTGCTGACCGGCCTCGAAAACCGCTCGGCCAATGGGGCCATGGTTCGCGTTCTCTCCTCGGGCGTGTACTCGAGGTCGACAACTACGCGGGACGCTGATCCAATAGAGCGGCTAGAATCGCGAAACCCACGGATTCGATTTCACAATGAGGGAAAACATGACGATACCTGGATACCCATTGCCGCTCGCAACGCTGGTCCTCGCCGCGAACTTGCTGTTCCTTTGTGCTACCGAGGCACGCGCGGAAACAACGCTTCGCCTTTGCACTGGCAGCCCGGGGAAGACCTACATCAAGGTTGGGCAGACGTTGGCCGATATGGCGCCACAGCTCACGGCCGGTGGACTTCGCATCGAGGTCGTGCCGTCGGGCGGCTCGCTCGATAACATGACGCGGGCTCTCGGCGGGGAGTGTGACGGCTTTATTGCCCAAGGTGACGCCATTGATTTTTTCACCACCCAGGTCAACAAGGAGGCCGCCGGAAAGTTCCAGGTGATGGGCGAACTCTACAAAGAACTCACTCTGCTTGTCTGCCATCGTGGCAGCGGCATTGACGACTTAGATGAACTGGATGATGGCACCTTGGCCGCCGGAAACATGGGCAGCGGTTCTCTGGCAACCTTTCTGAACCTGCAGCGGCTGGACCCCGATAGCTACGGGGAAATCAAGGTCTATGCTGCGAACGGATTCGAGGGAGCGGTCGCCGTCATCAACGGCGAGGCACAGTGCATGCTGGATGTGATCGCGCCCCAATCGGACCTGATCCAGACGCTCAACGACAACCCGAGGACCGGACCGGAACTCTACTTCGCGGAAATCGACAACGACGACTTGGAGGATTACACGGTCGACGGCAAGCAGATCTACAAACTGGTTACCTTCGATGACGAAATCTATCCAGAGCTGAGCAAGACCGGCGACCCCGAGATGCTTGCCATCAGTGCCGTACTCGTGCTGACGAAGGAATACGCACAGAAGAATCCGCAAGCGGTATCCGCCGTATCAATGCTTATGCTTATGGGACTAAAGGACGTGGAATCGGTCGCATACGGAGAGCGGCGTCCATTCGAAGACTAACTCGATGCCTTATTCGAGCATGGCAGGCGCTCTAAGCACTGGTTGGATGAACTGCGAGCACGGACTGAGCTTGACGTAGCAGATACCAATGGCCTGCTCGAGACCTCCACTGCTGCAATCGACGGGAAAATGCTGTTTCTCCCTGCAGCCGTGAAAGACGATCCCGGCAGCTATACGAGGGGCGCCCTTCAGGCATCATGAGGGCTACTTCAGGCGACTCGCCACAGCGACGCTCCGGCTGCAGTTGTCGGTTCCGGGGCCGGGCCGTTCGGTCTCGAGTAGTTTTTGAAGGGCCGGGCCGTGGACAATGAAGACGTATCAGACACCTGGGAGCGGGGTAGCCCCTAAGAGCAGTACGTCGGCCGGTGGAGTCGCCGGGTTGCGCCGTTGTTTCTCTCGTGGCTGGCCGTGCCGGCCGGTCGGAAGTGGCTCGACGTAGGATGCGGTACAGGCGCACTGTGCGCGGCAATCCTCGACCGATGCTCGCCGTTTTCGGTCGCCGGCGTGGAGCCTTCAGAGGGATTTCTCGAGACTGCGAAAGTGAATCTCGCGGGCCGCGCGGCGCTTTGCCAGGGCAGCGCGGCGGCGATCCCGCTTGCTAATGCGTCGGTCGATGTCGTGGTCTCTGGACTGGTCCTCAACTTCGTCCCGGATCAGCGGGCCGCACTCCGCGAGATGGTTCGGGTGACGTGCGACCGAGGCATCATCGCGGCGTATGTCTGGGATTACGCCGGAAAGATGGAGCTCATACGATGCTTCTGGGATGCAGCGCTGGAGCTCGACCTGAATTCTGCAAGATTGGACGAAGGTATCCGTTTTCCGCTGTGCCGCTCGGAGGCCTTCGAAGAGCTGTTTGTCGGAGCCGGGCTGAA
>JBFGYN010000480.1:0-2716 GCA_041587415.1 Candidatus Competibacterales bacterium
CCGGCACGGGCCGGCGACCTCTCGCCGGAATTCACACTCATGCTCAATGACATGATGCGCCAGTTCCCGGGCATGTATGTGGATGCGCTAGGCGTCGGCAGCAGCCGAATTTGCCCGCTGCTGGCCCACTACCACGCCACGAACGCGGTGTCCCAGCGCGCCATCAAGACGGGCATGATGTCCGGGGTGGTGGGGCCGCTCAATGAAGGCATCAAGTTCGCGGCCTCGGCCTCCGGGGTAGGAACTGTGACGATATTCGCCTACGACGTCGCATATTGTGCCTACACCAGCGAGACGAAGGCGGACTTTGGCGAATGCCTGGTGAACGCCGTACTTGGGGCGGGCGACAACCACGTCGGTGGCAAAGTCGGCAAACACTATGACGACGATCTGAAGGGCGCTCTGGTGTCACTGGGTTCGGGACAGGTTCGGAAGCAGCTGGAGCAGGAGCTGGGGGATCGTTATTTCGGCGAATGGAGTGAGCGGGTCAAGGATTACCAGGCGGTCTCGGAACAATACACCACGGCGTATGACGATGGCCGTTGCATCAACAGCATCGAGGCGACCTGGGACCGGCGCAAGAATCTGAAGCCCGGCTATCTGGGTGGAATGATCCGCCTTAGGGTCGATCCCAGGTGTGATTGCAATAAGAAGGGCGGTGGTCCCAAGCTCGGCAACCGCGGGCGTCTGGAAAAGGGCTTGGTGCTGGCTGAGGCGCCGGTCAGATACGTCGACGCCGGCACTGGAACGCCCGGTTGGAGGATTGGCAAGGTCGAGAAGGTCAAGCTGGAAGGTAAGTGTTGCGGGCTTCCACGGACCTACCGCATGGCGATAAACAGTCAGGGGCAAAGGGTGCCTTGGGATGATCCGCCATCGCCTGCCAATCCGGAGCCGAATCCGCCCACCAGCACAGGCAACGCTCCTGGCAGTGGTGGACAGGGTTCAACGCCCACGCCACCCAAACCGAACTGGAGCGTGAACAACCCCTGCCCCAGGTGCCAGCCCATCGCCGCGGGGCTCGCCGCCGCGCGCCACGATCTGATCTTGGCCGAAGCAAAGGAACGCGGACTGAAGCCAATCCTGGCCGCCGTAGAGGCCAAGGTCACCGCCTTGGCCAACAAGATCGCAACGTTGGAGGCTCGACTACAGGGCGAACAGGGCATCGGTGCCACCCTTTTCGATGCCGACGGCACGAAGCTCAAGTCGTCGATCGATCAGGGAAATGGAACGGTGCGGATTGTCACCTACACCCCGGACGGCAGCATTCAATCGGTCGAGGAACGGCAGCGTCGGTCCACCAAAGGCATCCAGGAGCAACTGACCCAGGCACGCAAGGACTTGGCTGATGCGGAGGCCAGGCAAAGGGACCTGAGGCAGCAGCTTTCGGCGGTCCGGCAAATGATCCAGTTGTTGCAGGCCAGGTTGCAGCAGCTACATCAGGCATTGGTCGATTGTATCGCCAAGCACTGCAATGCCCCGACGGCCGCAGGGGGGCATGCCACCGGCAGCTCGGGCACCAACGCTGCCAGCGGCGGCAACGGCGTTCCCTCCAACGATGATTCCCACAACGATGGCGGGGGCCCCGGACGCGAGCCAGAAAAGGACCAGTTCGGGGGGCTGCTATCGCCGGGCGGGAGTCTTGCGAGCCGCCAGCCCGATGTCGGTCAAGGAGGCGAGGACTCAGCAGTGCGAGAGGCTGTAGAGGTACACGACCTCAACAGCGATGGCGTGCTCGATGTGTTGATCGCCAATCGGCTATCCGGCCTGGTCAGTCTCTACGTTGGAGACGGCGTTGGTTTTACTGAGGAGCAGGTCGTGGGACGTCTGACCGGCGCTGATCGGCTCGAGGTGGCGGATCTGAACTTCGACGGTCTGCCCGATGTGGTGGTCGCCAGCCCGGCTGTCGCCGAGTTCACAACGCTGATCAACGACGGCAACGGTGCATTCGAGCAGCAGGCGCCGACGCTGGTGGACCTCATACCTCAGGCGATCTCCGTGGAAGACCTGAATGTCGATCGGGTGCCTGACGTGCGAGTGGATGGCCTATCGGGCGAGGGAGCTGAGAGCTTTCAGGGTGATGGCGTGGGCGGCTTCCAGCCGTGCGATTGTGATGACGGGCCGGGCACGAGAGATGAGTCTGGCCAGTTGCAACTGGGAGGACCGTTGGCGCCGCCAAGCCTCGGGGCTACAACGGTTCCCGGCTTCTAAGGCAGCCGTTGTCGCCACTCTTTTCCAGGTCAAGGGGTGCTGGCAGGGCCCGGCACCCCATTTTTGTTCCAAGCGGCTCGGTGAACTGCACCACAGCGCGATTGCGACGCTCGGCATAGCCTTACAATGGCGCGGCATTCAGCCTGCTGGTGGGGCCGACGTCAGCACGACCCCGGCCCTCGGTGAACGATGTGGGCAATAATTTTTCTTTGCGCCAATGCTTGAAAGTGAAGGCTGCGGTCTTGTGTGGTGGTGCAGACTGTGCCCGCCATTCTGTTGCTGTCGCGGCGCTCGCTGGCCTTCGGGCGCCCAGCTTGTCCTTCGCGTAAACCGTAGCGAGCGCGGCGCATGACGCGTCCTGGTCGCGTGCAAATGGGCGCAAGCCACCGCTCGACCCGCCCCAACATTCGCTCGATCGCAGGGCATTGGGTTGCGCCCAGAACGGGGCCGGATCACGCTGCGGCCCGCCCGACCACTCGCGACCCTCGCGGCGTATCCGGGCTACCCC
>JBFGYN010000481.1:0-2700 GCA_041587415.1 Candidatus Competibacterales bacterium
GGTAGGCCTTTGGCGGCGGTACACTTTGTACGCCAGAACTGAGCCGCTAAACTGGACATAAACTTCTACCGATCAACCACCTGCGAGCTAGCCGAAGGCCGCCCTGGTGAAATATCCGGGCTAGACGAAATGGGGGGCCGAGGAAAAGAGGCGGCAACGCCGCGTGTCCATTGCCGCCTTCAATCGTCGCATGGCGAGCTGTCGTGCTGCTTCGCGGGGAAGCAATTTTCGGGCTGACGATTCGTCCAGTATCTGTTCGGTATTGTGTCGGACCTTCTCTTCGATGGCGGCAAAGGCCATCTGCCTGCTGGCACCGCGGTATTCCATAGCACCGCAGATGACGCCGCCGGCATTGGCGATGAAATCCGGAATACAGAGCACGCCGCGCTCGTGCAGCTGCCGTTCGGCGCCCGACGTCAGGGCAATATTGGCACCCTCGACTACTATTTGGGTCCTGAGCCGGCCTGCATTGTCCTCCCGAATGACATCTGGGCGTGCCGCCGGTATCCATATGTCGCACTCCACATCAATCAGAAGATCCGGCTTGATCCGCGTTCCGCCTGGGTACTCCGCGACGGATTTCCCAGCCTCCTTGAGCGCAACCAATGTATCGAGGTCCAATCCGTCCGCGCGAGTCACCGCTCCGCGGGAGTCCGCGACGCCGACCAGGACAGTCCCGAGTTCGGCCAGGAATGCGGCGGCGTGCCGGCCTACCGACCCGAACCCCTGGACCACAACTCGCGCCCCGGACAGACTCAATGCTCGAACTCCTGCCGCGACCTCGACTGCATGGCGTAGTCCCCAACCGGTCGCACCGAGCTCATCCAGTGGAATCCCCCCGAGTTCGGGGGGCAGCCCGACGGCCCGACCGATCTCGTCGTGCACCCAGCCCATGCACTGCTCGTTCGTACCCATGTCAGGACCGAATATGTACTCGTCGTTTCGGCTCAGCGAAGCCGCGAGGCGCCTGACAAGGCACTCCTTCTCGGTGCGCGCTATCTTGGGGTCCGCAAACAGAACCGACTTTGCGCCACCGTGGGGAAGCCCGGCGGCGGCATTTTTCAGCGTCATGGCGCGCGCAAGACGGAAACACTCTCCGGCGCTCACATCCGATGCCATGCGAAGCCCGCCGATTGCCGGACCTGCCGCCACATTATCCACCACCAGAATCGCCTTCAAGCCGGCGGCGGGCTCGTGGATGTGAACGACCTTCCAGGGACCGAGTTCATCGCAAAACTCGAAGATGTCACGGTTTATTGACATTGCGCGACTTTTTACCTTTGACAATCCACGGCCACTTCTGAGTACTGGGGCTCCCGCTGGGCGTCCGCTCAACGGGACGATACAAGGCGCGTTCGATCGTCATTCGGATCCGGTAACGCATGGAAAACACGACAATCATGACTCAGATCAACGGCCCTCTCCCGGAATGCGACGAGACTGCCTCTATCGAACCGAGTGCGACGGCCTGTAGAGAGTGGGCTATGGAAGCTTCGTGTGCAACCGAGAGGTGGGACGGTAGGATGATTTCGCCGCGATTGGAAAAGTTACCTTCGAAGTGGACCGTAACCCCCAATCTAGCGGACTATGGGGTGCTCAGGCGCGAATTCTCGTGGGAACGTGAGCGCCGTGCGCTGGACGGTCTCCCAATGGACGCCGGACTGAACATTGCCCACTTGGCGGTTGACCGCCATGTTCTTGCTGGGCGGGGTGAGCACGTCGCAATTCGCTGGCTGGACCGTGCCGGGGAGGGACACGATTTTACGTACCGAGCACTCGCGGAGTCGAGTGCGCGATTCGCTCAGTTGCTCGGTGGGCTGGGCGTCCGTCGGGGTGAGCGTGTATTCGTGCTCGCCGGCCGTATCCCCGAGTTGTACATCACCGCCCTGGGCGCACTCAAGTACGGCAGCGTCTTCTGCCCGCTGTTCTCTGCTTTCGGCCCAGAACCGATTCAAGCTCGCATGAGCATCGGCGAGGCGCGCGTGCTTGTTACCACCGAACCTCTCTACCGGCGGAAAATCGAGCCGATTCGGGAAAGTCTCCCGGCGCTGAAGTTCGTGCTTCTGGTGGGTGATGCCGGCGCGACCACAACCGTTCCCGGAACCGCAGACTTTCATTCGCTACTCGCGGCGGCCGACAGCCGATTCGACGTTCCGGCTACAGATCCCGAAGACATGGCGCTGCTCCATTTTACCAGCGGCACCACGGGCCGCCCGAAGGGCGCGATCCACGTCCACTCTGCCGCAATCGCACACTTTGCGACGGCTCGTTACGCTTTGGACTTGCATCCGGACGACATATTTTGGTGCACCGCAGACCCGGGCTGGGTCACAGGCACGTCCTACGGCATCGTGGCGCCTCTTCTCATCGGGGCCACTATGGTCGTCGACAGCGAGGAGTTCGATGCGCAGCGATGGTACCGAATCCTCGAGACTCAGCGTGTCAGTGTCTGGTACACGGCACCGACGGCGGTGCGGATGTTGATGAAGCTCGGAACGGATCTGGTGAAGCGCTACGACACGTCCAGTCTGCGTTTCTTGGCGAGTGTCGGCGAACCATTGAACCCCGAGGCCGTCGTCTGGGGCATGGATGCATTCGGACTTCCGTTTCACGATAACTGGTGGCAGACGGAGACCGGTGGAATCATGATCGCAAACTATGCCGCGGTGGACATCAAACCGGGATCGATGGGGTGTCCGA
>JBFGYN010000482.1:0-2697 GCA_041587415.1 Candidatus Competibacterales bacterium
CTTCGCGCCAAGTCGTCCACATCCCGATAACCACTCTCAGGGCGAGCCTCGATCAAGCGATCGGCTCCGGCATGGGACAGCCCTTTGATCATCCGCAGCCCGAGCCGCAAGGCGGGGACGCCTTCCTGCCCTAACCCGCATTGCTCACGGCCATCCGCCGCCAGGGCATCGCGACGCTGCTGTGACGGGGTGCACGGGCCGGAAGACGACGGAGGCGTAGTCGAGGCGACATTCAGCCGGCCGGAGGAAGCACGCCGCGACACGGCGAGTCGATCGGCGGCCGCAGTAGGAGGAGCGTGAGAAATGCGGGCTAGTTCGAGCGTGCAATCCCAGCCACTCTTCTGGACGTCGACTGGCCGCACTTCCACACCATGCCTTCGAGCGTCCTGAACCAGTTGAGCCGGTGCATAGAAGCCCATGGGCTGACTGTTGAGCAATGCACAGCAAAATATCGCAGGATGGTGACGTTTGAGCCAGGCGGAGACGTACACCAGGAGTGAAAAACTGGCTGCATGCGATTCAGGGAACCCGTACTCACCGAACCCCTGAATCTGCCGAAACAGTCGTTCGGCGAGATCGCCGCTGTAGCCCCGTGTCAACATACCCTCGACGAATCGCTCCTTGAATCCCTCCATATTGCCCCGCCGTCGCCAGGCCGCCATGGAACGGCGCAACTGATCGGCCTCCCCCGGTGTGAAACCGGCCGCCACCACAGCGAGCTGCATTACCTGTTCCTGGAAGATCGGTACGCCTAAGGTCCGCTCCAAAACCTCACGGACCGCATCGTTCGGATAAGTAACCGGCTCTTCGCCAGTACGACGGCGTAAGTAAGGATGGACCATTCCACCCTGGATTGGCCCCGGCCGGACAATCGCCACCTCGATCACCAAGTCGTAAAAACAACGCGGCTGCAATCGCGGCAACATAGCCATTTGAGCTCGGGATTCGATTTGAAACACTCCCATGGTGTCGGCATTTTCAATCATCTCGTACACTGCCGGATCCTCAGCCGGGATATCGGCCAAGGTCATGGCTTTGCGCTGCCAATCGGACAAGAGATTCAACGCCCGATGTATGGCAGTGAGCATGCCGAGTGCGAGGCAATCCACTTTGAGCAACCCCAGCATGTCGAGATCGTCCTTGTCCCACTGAATCACCGTTCGTTTCTCCATGGCCGCATTCTCGATGGGAACCAGACGACACAGGGGCCCTCGCGAGATGACGAATCCACCCACGTGCTGGGACAGATGCCGTGGAAACCCGACAAATTCGCTTACCAGCTGACGCAGCCGGCGAATATGGGGAACGCTCGGCTCGAACCCCGCCTCTTGCAGGCGCTTGTCGCAATCCTCGCCGTCGGCCTCCCAACCGACGCATCCGGCCAGCCGATCGAGCTGAACCGGATCCAATCCAAGCGCTTTGCCCACATCCCGCATCGCACTCCGGCCTCGGTAAGTTATGACGGTGGCCGCTAGCGCCGCCCTGTTGCGACCGTACTTTTCATAGACATACTGAATTACTTCTTCCCGGCGTTCGTGCTCGAAATCCACGTCGATATCAGGCGGCTCATTTCGCTCCCTGGAGATGAAACGCTCGAACAACATGTCCATGCGGGCCGGATCCACCTCCGTGATTCCCAGGCTATAACAGACTGCGGAATTGGCCGCCGAGCCTCTGCCTTGACACAAAATATTGCGACTTCGGGCAAATGCGACGATGTCTTGAACCGTGAGAAAATAATGCGCGTAGTGCAATTCCTCGATCAGCGCCAACTCATGCTCAACCAGTTCCCGTACCTTCCCTGGAATGCCACCGGGCCATCGTCGAGCCAATCCGTCTTCCGTCAAATGGCGCAACCAACCCACAGCGGTCCGCCCCTCGGGCACCAATTCTGCGGGGTACTCGTAGCGCAATTCGTCCAGAGAGAATTGGCAGCGCTCGGAAACTGCGAGCGTTTCCGTCAATAGCTCCGGTGGATAGATGTGCCCCAAAATCCTTCTGGACCGCAGGTGTCGTTCCCCATTTGGATGCAACGCGAATCCCACTTCGGCCAGAGGCCGTCCGAGCCGAATCGCGGTGAGGGTGTCTTGCACGGCTCGACGACTCCGCCGGTGCATGTGTACGTCACCCGACGCCACCAGCGGCAAATCCAATCGCTGCCCCAGGTTCCGCAGTATCTGCAGTCTTGCCCGATCCTCCGAGCCGCCTAACAGTTCCACGGCAATCCACGCCCGTCCACGGAACCGGTCCGCAATCCAGCGCCCTTGTTCCTCGGCAGCCTCTTTCCCTGGTAACCAGAACGACAGACACTTTCCAAGTCCATGCTCCAAATCCTCGCGATGCAACCGATACTCGCCCTTCGGCGCCGCACGACGAGCCTGCGTAACGAGTTCGCAAAGATCACCATAGCTTTCCCGCTCAGTCGCAATCAGAAACAGTTTCAGTCCGTGGACGAGCCGCAGCTCAGTTCCGATCAACAGTCTTATTCCTGACGTCTTCGCCGCAACATGCGCCCGAACCACTCCAGCCAGGGAACACTCATCGGTGATCGCCAAAGCCCCATAGCCCAGTTGGGCGGCGCGTTGGACCAACTCTTCCGGGTGAGAGGCGCCGCGCAGAAAAGTGAAGCTACTGATGCAATGCAACTCGGCGTACTGGGGGATATCCATAGGACTCTTCGACCATCCTTGTGTTGCC
>JBFGYN010000483.1:0-2679 GCA_041587415.1 Candidatus Competibacterales bacterium
CGATATGACCATCTACAACGCCTATCTGCCGAAAAACGCCGGTATCGCCATAGTATCGGGAAAGGGCCTCGTGAAAGCCAATTTTCGGCTCGACGGGATTTCCGGCAGTGGCGCGATGGAGATCCATGGCACGGAGGTCGAAATCGACATCAAGAATCAAACCATCAAGGGCAATCTCCGAATCGACTCGCGCCTCAATAACGGCAACCTGGAGAACAAGACTTTCGACGTTTCTGGCACGCAATTGAGCATTGGAAATGCACAGCTGGAAACCGAAGGTGCCCCCCAGGACCAAGACTGGTGGGGTCGAATTAGTGTGGAAAGAGGGCTAATGACCTGGAAAAAACCGCTGGATCTGAATGGCAAGATCAAACTTGCACTGCGCGATAGCGGTCTGCTGGTGCACCTTTTTCTAAAGGATACGAAAGACCACGCATGGTTGGACGACCTGTTGACCATTCGAGATGTCGCCGGAACGAGCGACGTGGCGTTGAGTGACAAAACCATCGTGCTGAAAAACACGCAGATTTCTGGTGAAGAACTGCTGCTGTTAGCCAACCTTCGACTGAGCGAAGAACAGATGCGGGGGGCGCTTTACGCCAAGTACGGAATATTCGGGCTCGGCGTCGAACTCGCGGACGGTGAACAAACATTCAAGATTGTGAGTCCCAGGAAATGGTATGACGCCTTTGCCAGGGACTTTGCAGCGCAACGACCCTAGCCCGGATACTTCACCAGGCTCCCGGATGAGAGTGCGGTTGTGTCGGTTCCGAGTACGCGCCTGGACAGAAAGACGTAGCCGTCGCTATGGTTTCCGCGAACAACGAGCTGGGTGGCCACGTCCGGCCGTCCCACTCACCGACGACGGAGTCGGAACGCGTCGGGGATCACGAGCGGTCTTGGCGCTTTGCGCGTCGGCCTGGCCAACTTGCCAGGTTCAGAATGCGGGTCTACCTTCTTGGATAAAGACGGGTTGTCCGGAGCAGGGCGATTCGGCCCTGAAAAACCGCTGGCAGAATTTTCCCCGCGCTCGAGAAAGCGCACAGTGCCCAAGTCAGGATCGCAGCCGGCCCATTGACACTCTGGCGTATCACTCGCCCTCGCAAGGAGTCGAGCGCGTGACGACCGTTCGGCGCCAGCAAGCAAGCCGGCGGCGAAGTCGCCCCCACTGACTCGGCGATCGCACCCGAGCGCTGTAAGAGTGCTACGGGCTGACTAAGCGGCCGGCCTGGCTAAGGCCACGGGCTCACGACGCGATCCAAAGCGCGCATTCGTTGGCCTGAAAACCCTGCGCTGAGTAATTGCCGACGGGTAGCTTCGGCAAGGAGAGAATCCGATGGCAGGCGCACACGAAGGCAAGCTGAAGTTTCGCATACCTGGATACGGTGTCGCCGAGGATCAGCGGAAATTTGACGACGATGCCGTCAAGGTTGTGGACTCCCGCAGCTTTCGGCTCAGCGGTATCGCCCGCGGCACGGACAACTGGGCGGAACTGGACGGCGTTGCGGCCGACGACGTCTTCGAGGTCGAGCTCGAAGACGGCACCCGGCTCTGGACCAGCAGCCAGCGATTCGTCGACGAGGTGATGAAGGCGGAGCGTCCGCGTTCCGCCGAGGGGACGGTAACCATTCCGCGCGGCCTGCCATTGCAGGGCGCTTCTCGCGGCATTATCGGCAAGCTCGCCATCAAGACGCTGCGCTGGTTTCGAATCGACGTCGCCGAAATGGCGGCGAGAAAGCTGGCGGGTGTTTGGGAAGAGCGAACGCTCGGGACCGAGAAGGAAGGCAAGGGTCCTGGCCTCTATCGCGTCTCACCGGGCGCTGACTTCGAACTCCATCCAATCGCGGGAGGGGATCGTCTCGAAGGCGGCGATCAGCCGCTGTTGATATTTCTCCACGGAACGGCGTCTTCCACAGAAGGAAGCTTCGGCGAGCTCTGGGATGACGGCCGACGGCACATTCGGGAATCATTGCTGACTCCCTACATTGGGCGGGTGCTCGCCCTCGAGCATCGCACACTGAGCGAGAGCCCCCTGGAGAACGCGGTCCAGGTGGCCGAGCGGCTACCCGATGGCGCGCACCTGCATTTGATTTCGCACTCGCGCGGCGGCCTTGTGGGCGAGATTCTATGCCGCGCAGGCATGGCGAACGATCGCCCTCCGTTCGACGAATTCGACATCGATCTGTTTCGGAAGGGTAGCAGTCCAGGGCACAGCAACAGTCTCATCGCTCTCAACAAGCTTCTGCGCGAGAAGCGTCTGTCCGTCGACCGCTTCGTCAGGGTGGCTTGTCCGGCCCGAGGCACGACGCTTGCCTCAGAGCGCCTCGACGTCTACATGTCGCTGATCTTCAATCTGCTCGAACGAATCCCCATTCTGCAGCCGGCGACGGACGTTCTCGCCGAGCTGATCATGGCCATTGCCAAGAAGCGCTCGGATCCCAATGTGCTTCCCGGTCTCGCGGCACAGATTCCAGGTTCGCCCCTGATCCGGGTGCTCAACCGCCCGGACCGGTCTGTCGCAGGCGAGTTGCGTGTGATCGCTGGTGATGTCGAGGGAGAGAACGCCCTGAGTGCCGTTGGCACCCTCCTCACCGATCCGCTCTACCAGGGTGATCACGACCTGGTGGTGGATACCTTCTCGATGTATGGGGGAGCGGAGCGCGACGGGCGCGCTGCCGC
>JBFGYN010000484.1:0-2646 GCA_041587415.1 Candidatus Competibacterales bacterium
AAGCAGGTCGCCCACTTCGTTCGGGCTCTGGGCGGAATATGCGATCCGCGTTCCGCCGTCGGTCCAGATCGGCCACGAACCGTCGGTCGCGAGTCGCCTCGAAACGCCGCGCTGGCAACGAGTTCGAGGCGACCACGAGTGGTTTGCAGCAGAAGGTCGATCACCTGAATCTGGTGGCCGCGAATCGCCGACCGTCGCTCCCTGTATTGGTCTTCGAGAAAACTCTGACCGACTGCGTTGATGAGCGCGCTGACCACCAGCAGCACGATGCTGGTGGCCAGAATTGCCCGCCATTGCAGACTCACAAACCATTGTGTTCGTTGACTGGCTATGGCGCCCCCGACTGATTCTTGCGGTTTGTGCGCATCACCGAGTGCCCTGGCCAATCAGAAGCTTGCGATTAAACACTGCGACAAGCGCCTTGAATTGGCGGACGTTGAGCGCTCTGATACGTCACGAACTCATGGCACGGAGCCTTCGGGATACTCCCAAATGAAGGCCGCCTTTGCGTATCATGGCCGACCCGTCGGATCGGTTCCAGGCCAGGGTGTGTCAATGGGAAATTTCGCACATTGGAGTACATGGTGAGGGGACGCTGGTACATATTGGGCGCCGGTTCGATTGGATGCCTGTGGGGCGCTCATCTCGCTGCCGCCGGAAAGCCAGTCACGCTCCTGCTACGGGACGCGCGTACCGCACGGGAACTACGCGAAGCGGGCGGGATCGAGCTGGAGGAAGCGGGCTCTACCAGGCAAATTCCCGTGGCGGGCGAGGTGGCAAGTGCCGACGGTGATCCGCTGTACCAGGTCCTTGTTACGGTCAAGGCGCATCATACCATCGATGCGCTCGAGTCACTGGGTCAACGAATTGGCGCGGACACGCGGTTGGTGCTACTGCAGAACGGCATGGGCGTCGCCGAGAAAATACTTGCAGGCTGGCCAGACATGGCCGTGCTCGTGGGGTCCACCACCGAGGGAGTATGGCGCCCCAAGCGATTCCGCGTGTGCCATGCTGGGCATGGCAGGACGTGGATTGGGCCGTACGCACGACCCCACGGCGAGCAAGAAGGAAAAAGGGTCGTGGCATCCTTGCAAACGGGAACTCTGGATCTTTCTTGGGATCATGACATTAAGACACGTCTCTGGAACAAGCTGGCGGTAAACTGCGCGATCAACCCGTTGACTGCGCTCGCCCGATGCCGTAACGGTGATCTCGCCGCCCTTTCGATGGGTCACCGACTACTGGCTGGGGTGTGCGAGGAGGTACAAAGCGTCCTGGAGGCGGAAGCTGTCCCGCTGCTCCAACCAGTGCTCGACACGGTGCTCGAGGTGGTCGCGGCTACCGCCGATAACCGCTCATCGATGTTGCAGGACATCGAGGCGGGTCGCACGACGGAAATTGACTGGATTAACGGCTACCTCGAACAACGGGCGCGGAAACTTGGAGTCGAAACTCCATTGAACCGAATTCTCCTCGACCTGATGCATTTGGCCGAGGGTTGCCGCGACACGGTGAAGAAATCCAGCTAGAGTACGCTCCGCGCGCTCGCGACGTGTCTGAAAATCAACCTGTTTCCATAGCGATTTAGGAGACACTGCCGTGTGCCGATTGCGAAGTTAACGGTAACATTCAAGAGCCAATTTCAGCTACCGTGCTCATGGTCCAAATTCCCGTCTGGTTCCATAGACTGGCGTCCCCAGCGCATTTTTATCACATTGCCGGCCAGGCCCTTCCCTGGTGTGCCGGCCCGGCGCTGTTGCTATTCGGGGTAGGCACGTTCGGTGGGCTGTTACTTGCGCCGGCCGATTATCAGCAGGGTGACAGCTTCCGGATCATTTATGTTCATGTGCCAGCCGCGGCACTTTCAATGGGCGCCTACTTGTTCATGGCTTTGGCTGCCGGCATCGGGCTAGTCTGGCGAATCAAGCTCGCGTTCATGGCGGCGCGCAGCGCGGCACCTGTGGGCGCGGCGTTCACGTTCCTCGCGTTGGCTACCGGGTCTCTGTGGGGTAAGCCCATGTGGGGCACCTGGTGGGAATGGGATGCGCGACTGACCTCGGAACTCATACTGCTTTTCCTTTACCTAGGGTTCTTGGGGCTACAGGAAGCCATTGACGAACGCGACACCGCCTATCGGGCGAGCGCCGTCGTCGCGCTGGTGGGCCTGGTGAATATTCCCATCATTCACTACTCGGTCGAATGGTGGTACACGCTGCATCAAGGGGCGACAATATTCAAATTGGACAAGCCGTCCATCGCGCCCGAGATGCTCTGGCCGCTCTTGATCATGCTGGGCGCCTATGCATTGGTTTTCGCGACCATTGTGCTGGTGCGCACGCGCAACGAGATACTGGAGGCGAGAATGGCGTCGGTGGCACCGGCCTTGACTCGTCATCGACCCGACCGTAATCGAGGCTGAACACCAAATGCAGTTTGCGACCTTCGCCGAGTTTCTGGAAATGGGTGGATACGGTCGGTTCGTATGGCCCGCCTACGGATTGAGCATCGCGGTGCTCGGCGGTCTGCTCATCACATCGGTGGTTCGGCACCGGCACCTTCAGAAGTGGCTGGAAAGGTCGGACCGGCGCCGCAGACGCAGCAGGAGCCCATCATGAACCCCGTTCGCCGCCGCCGACTCACGGTGGT
>JBFGYN010000485.1:0-2617 GCA_041587415.1 Candidatus Competibacterales bacterium
CTGGGGTGCACGCCACGCTGGCCGCCGTACTGATGGCATTTACGATCCCGGCGAGAACGCGACTCGACGGCGAACCCATGCTGCGTCGACTCGAATCCTTGATGATTGCGTTTCGCGCCGGAGGTGTGCCTCGGGGCCATCATTTGCTTCCTACCGACCAGCATCATGTGGTCGAGGCCATGGCTGAAGCACTCAACGATGCCAGAGCTCCCCTGCAGCGGCTGGAGAATTTTCTTCTCCCCGTCGTAACCTTTCTCGTCCTTCCACTCTTCGCTCTGGCCAATGCCGGCGTCTCCCTCGAGGGGCAGGGACAGCATGGCGGGGAAACCGTTGCTACTGGAATCGTCGCAGGCCTGTTTCTGGGTAAGCAGGTGGGCATTTTTAGCTTTTCCTGGCTAGCTGTACGAGCCGGCATCGCCGACCTGCCACCAGGCGTGAGCTGGGCCCAGCTCTACGGCGTTGCCGTCCTGGGTGGGATAGGTTTCACGATGTCCCTGTTCGTCGCGAGCCTTGCGTTTCCTGACCTCGACCTGGGCATTGAGGCCAAGCGTGGCATCATGGTCGGTTCCTTGCTCTCCGGTCTTGTCGGAGTAGCTGTTCTACTGTGGGCCAGACCACCCAAACCAAATCAAATCGTGTTCACCCAATAGCGATCCGTTGCATGGAAATCCGGAGCGATTCCGCCCACCCAATGTGACGGCACGAGAAGCGAAGAATGCAGCCGCCGCTTTCCTGCCGGAATCAACGTGTCAGCGGGCCGATCTCGGCGGTGCGACCGCGGCAGGCTGCGTGTATTTCTTGGGTGCCTGCGGTGGGACGTCAACGAGCCGCCGCTCGACGTGTCGGTGATTCGTCTCAGGCACCGGATTTAGCGCGCTTGTGTTGCGATCACGGAAGCGCCGGCTTCATACGAGCTGCGAGGCGCCGGATTTCGGGGCCGGCAGCGTTGCGCTTCGACGGCAGGCGCCCGTCTGTGCATTGTTCACCAGCGGGCTGCGCCTTTCTGCTTTGACGGACGCGCGATCGGTGGCTGACAATTCGGGCAAGCTCCGGCCACTGGGCGCCATTGGGCAAGGACATGACCGCAACTCCGAGCCCGGGGATCGAGGGTCGGATCGTGATGTTTAATTTCAGTCTTCTGAACGAAGTAAGCAATTTCGCGGTGCGCGGGAGTCGGGCTGTGCCCGGCGCGGTCCAAGCTAGTAAGAGGTAGTCGGCTGCACGTCTCGACGCCAGTTGAAATGGAAGACGGGCGGAGTGGCGTTTAGGTGCAGGAATTGCATTTGCTGGACTGAGCGTGCACGCGATGGGGCTTCGAGGCGATGGTAGGCGAGGCGATTTGTTGCCGTGCTTTTCGCGGAAAGATTGCCTGTAACACGATCCCGACGACGCGTTCGAGGTGAACATGGGCTTAAAGCGCTGGATTGGCCAGAAAATTACGAGCTTTCTGACGAAGGAGCGTGCTTCGCAGTCCGCACCGCTGTGCGATTTCGACAAGATCCGTTTTGAGGTGCGAACCGCGGACGTCCTCCTGGTCGAAGGGCGTAGTCGAGTGAGTGAAGTCATCAAGGTCATCACGCAGAGCCCCTGGACCCACTCGGCGCTCTATGTCGGCAAGCTCGCAGACATCGACGACCCGCAGATTCGCCTTCAAATCCGGCAGCACTACCAGGGTGATCCAAACGAGCAGCTTGTTATCGAGGCGTTGATTGGCGAAGGGATCGTCGCCGTCCCACTCAGCAAGTATCGCAACGACCATGTTCGCATCTGCCGCCCCCGCGGGCTCTCCCGGCAGGATGCGCAGGAAGTAATCGGACACGTGGCTGCCAGGCTTGGGCAAGACTACGATATGCGGCAAATCTTGGATCTGGCGAGATTTCTCTTTCCATGGAGCATTCTTCCGCGCCGATGGCGCTCTAGTCTGTTCGAGCACAACGTTGGTGGGCCGACGCGCACCGTCTGTTCAACCCTAATCGTGGATGGATTCTCCTTCGTCAACTTTCCGGTGCTGCCCGTCGTGCAGACGGATAAGCAGGGTGGGGTAAGGCTCTTCGAGCGCAACACGCGCCTGTTCTCGCCCCGGGATTTCGACTACTCGCCGTATTTCGACATCATCAAGTATCCTTTCGTGGCGTTCGAGCAGCGTGCACTGTATCGGCAACTTCCGTGGGAGAGGGGGGTCGTCTGCAATGCCGAAGGGGACTGTGTAGTGGTGGGAGAATCCCGCAACCCGAGCTCCACGCCCGTAACGGCAAGCTAGGGAAGCACTGATCTCTACGCACGGTCGCGCCGGAGTCTTTGCGCCCGCGGGGCAAGGCGCGACGGGTACGGTTGGCTCATTGCCAGCAGGCGGCGAGCAACGCCCTCCGCCGGTGCCGTGATGATGCACCTGAGCACTCCCAGGTGACTGCTTCATTTCAGAATACGGACGCTCGAGTCTACCAGCAGGAGGGCTCAATGATTCCATCCAGGAATTGCGAGCCTGTTCGCAGCGGCTCGATGGGCGACAATGGGAGAGGCGCTTCAGCGCCTCAATCTGCGACTCTGGTAGACACTACGCACTGGGGTCCATAGGCTGCTTGGCCTCTCGACCAGCCAGATAGAGCCAGGTTTCGAC
>JBFGYN010000486.1:0-2614 GCA_041587415.1 Candidatus Competibacterales bacterium
CAGGCTGCAAGACGATTGTTGCCTGCTCGCCGCCGCGTCCTGACACCGGCATAGCACCGGCAATCGTTTACGCGGCGAACAAATGTGGCGCGAACAAGATCTTGGCAATGGGCGGTGTGCAAGGCATTGCGGCCATGACATTTGGTCTCTTTGGTCTACCCAAGGCCAACATTCTTGTCGGTCCCGGGAATCAGTTTGTCGCCGAAGCCAAACGCATTCTCTTTGGTCGCGTCGGCATCGATATGTTCGCCGGTCCCACCGACAGCCTCATTCTGGCCGACAAGACCGCCGATCCGCATATCGTGGCCACCGATCTCGTGGGCCAAGCGGAGCACGGCTACAACTCACCCGTCTGGCTGGTCACGGACGATCGTGCCCTGGCCGAGGACGTGATGAAACGCGTGCCACAGCTGATCGCCGATTTGCCTGAGCTCAATTCGAAAAACGCAGAGGCCGCATGGCGCGACTATGGCGAGGTGATTCTCTGCTCCGACCGCGAGGAAATGGCCACCTGCTCCGATGACTACGCGCCCGAGCATCTCACTGTAATTGCTGAGGATCTGGATTGGTGGCTGGATCGACTGACCTGCTATGGCTCGCTGTTCGTGGGCGAGGAGTCGACCGTCTCCTATGGCGACAAGGCGTCAGGCACAAATCACGTGCTGCCTACGTCCGGCGCGGCAACCTATACCGGCGGCCTCTCGGTGCACAAATACATGAAGATCGTCACCTGGCAACGAGGTACACGGGAAGGATACAAGGATATCGCCGTGGCCACCGCGCGAATTTCGCGGCTGG
Source organism: Candidatus Competibacterales bacterium (assembly GCA_041587415.1). Taxonomy (GTDB): domain Bacteria; phylum Pseudomonadota; class Gammaproteobacteria; order Competibacterales; family JAHEDQ01; genus JBFGYN01. The sequence continues at coordinate 799 of JBFGYN010000486.1, forward strand.
AAGGCATGGAGGGCCATGCCCGCCAAGCCGACGTGCGGCTCGCCAAGTACTTCCCGAACGAAAAGTTTGATCTGACTGCAAGCGGCTGACACTGGGTCTCTTTTCAACCTCGCTGGCACGGCGGTTTGCATGACCGCCGCGCCAGCGCATTACTCACCCCTCGGGCTCGGGAGTAAATAGATGAACGGAGCAAGTAGATGAATATTTCCAAGAAGATGACGGATGATCTGGTTGCGAACGACGTGACGTTCGTGACCACCGTTCCGTGCAAACAACTCGAGGGCGTGATTGACGAGATCGACCGGCGCGAAGAGATTTTCCACATTCCATCGAACCACGAAAACGAAGGTATGGGTCTGTGCGCGGGCGCATTCATGGGCGGCAAGCGCCCTGCGATTATCATGCAGAACACGGCAATCGGTGCAACCATCAACACGCTGGTGTCTCTCACCCAGTACTACCGTATGCCACTGCCCATGCTGATTAGCTATCGTGGTGAACTGCGGGAACCTGTAGCCTGCCAGGTTGAGATGGCTGTGCACACAAAAGCGCTGCTCACGCAGCTACTCATACCAACTTATCACTTTCACGACGAATCCGACGTCGAAGAGTTCGATCACATCCTGAAATACTCTTTCATGTGTAACAAGCCGGTCGCCATCCTGACCGACGCCAACTTCTGGGGAGGGTACGGAGAATGATCCGCTCTGACATCATAAGAGACATCGCGCCCATCCTGCGGGACCAGTTGGTCGTGTGTAACATCGGCCTGCCCAGCCAGGAGCTGCACATGATCGATGATCAGCCTACCAACTTCTACATGCTTGGCACGATGGGGCTGTCGTCGTCTATCGGTTTTGGCTTGGCACTGGCGCAGAAAAAAAAGGTTATCTCGATTGACGGAGACGGCTCGATTCTGACCAACTTTGGTACCCTGCCGACGATCGCCAACAACGTTGCGAATAACTACATCCTATTGATCATTGACAACGGCAGCTATGGCTCGACCGGCGATCAGCCCACCTACGCGGGTAAGAAGACCTCTTTGACGGCGGTGGCCCGTGCCTGCGGGTGCGAAAACGTGGTCGAAGTGCAGGCCGAGGACACCGGCAAGGCACTGCAAGAGGCGCTCGATGGCGATGAGATGACGATCATCATTGCCAAGTGCGAAAGCGGCAACATCGACGTCCCCAAGATCACGATGGACCCCGTCGTCATCCGAGACCGCTTCATGAAAGCGGTCTCGGCATGATGGGCGCCGTCACGCGCCAAGGCACCTGGCGTGGACCTTTTTTGATTGGACGGAGGGAGCTGCGGGGTCAAGATAGCGGGCTAGTCCGCTATCGGGCCGTCTAGGGCTGTCAACCACCGGTGAGCCCTTGCGCCTCATGCGGCCGACGCCGGGTGCCGAGTTAGGAGGCGTACAAGCCTTCCCGACCCATATCGCCGCCAGCTCGCCGCGCTTCGTGCAGGCATCCACCTCAACGAGGATGCAGCGTTGTTGCGCTGTGCTGAAGCGGCGACGCTGGCGCTTCTGGCGCCGTGGATCGCTCAAGGGGAAATGAGGGAAGACGGGGACAGACCACGGTTTCGCGGTAGGATTCCTTACCAAACCGGCGTCTGTCCCCGGTACTGTCTTCTGCTAGTCCCCGGGCTACCGGCAGGTCGACGAGGGCCTGGGGGGCGTCCGTCTCCTCTCCTGTTTGCCCGGTGATATCGAGTCGTTTCGGAAAAAGCCGGCGACTTGAGTCGGGCATTCTGTATTCAGCGTCGCAGTTTCCCGATGTTCAGCTTTTTCATACGCGATCGGAGCGTA
>JBFGYN010000487.1:0-2596 GCA_041587415.1 Candidatus Competibacterales bacterium
ATCGACTTTCTCGAACATCGCATCGTCGAGCCGGTGCCAGACGTCAGCCGCCCGCGGTACTTGAACGAGGCGGTCGACGAGTTTCCGCAGACGCTGGAGAGCGCGCTGCGCAAGGAGGTGCTGCATCTCTACGAGAACGCCCTCGAACTGATCCTGCACGGCCTGAACCTGCACCGGGAGCAGGTATTCCAGACCGACGACATCGCCGCCACCGTCCGCAAGAGCCGCGCGGCCTTCGACCTAGACTTGGAAGACGGCTACGAGCGCCGGGTCAAGACGCTGTACTCGGCGATCGTCGACTTCACGACGCGGGTCGGCGACAAGCATATGCCGCCCGAAATCGCCGACAGCGTCTATGCCCTGCGCGACGTGTCCAGCGACATCGTGCAGGCTGTGAAATCTGTCAAGCACCTGCGCAAGAACGTGCTTCGCTACACGACGCGGCCGCAAGGCACCGTGACCGAGCTTTATGACGGTCTGCGCACCGAGATTGCGCGGATCATCGTGGAGATCCGCAAGCTCGGCCTCGCTACGCCCGAAGATCGCAGCACGCTCTGGCTGGACCAGGAACGCTCACAGATCGAAGAGGATGCGCGCTCGACCACGCGGCGAGTGGATTCGCTGATCCGCAAGGGCGAACTAAAAGCGAATGCTGCGACTTCGTTTCTAAACGACTCGGGTTATGCCTATGGTGCGATGCGCGACCTGATCGAGGCGGCACGCAGCTACTACATCGAGCGTGACCCCGCCATGGCGGAGGTCGAGCGTCTGCTGGCTTTGGATGAGGACGAACTGGGCGAAGGCCTGACAGCGACCGGTATGTCCCCAAAGGCGGGTGTCGCCCGCGAAGGTCCCAGAAATGTCGTCGAAGGGAGCTAGAATGCAAATGCGGTGGCGCGGGGCGGAGGTACGCAAGTGGGGTTGAACAGGCTGGCCGAGAAGGTCGCGGAGTACGACGAGCGCCTTGAGCGCGGCAAGGCAAGCCAGATCAAGCCGAGTCACGTGACGAAGGTTCTGGAGAAGCTCCGCAAGAAGAGGGCCGAGTTGGAGGCCGAGATCGCGACCACGAAGAGCGCGGACAAGAAGGACCGTCTGAAAAGAAAGCTCGGGATCGCATGTGAGCAAATCGAGCGTGCCGAGTGGCTTTTGGGGGAAATCAATTAGCCCCCGAGGGAGCGACCGCTCGCTGCACTGAGATCAAGAAACGGAAGACAGGCTTCCAATGCATCACGCGAATATCAAGGGCTGAAGCGCCGTCGGCAAACGTCACGTAAGGTGTCACTTCGGGATATCGCGGCACAGCTTCGCGCATCTTGGAATGCTGCCGCGCAGCAGTGGTCGGGCTTGACTGCAAACCGGTCATTGGCACCCATCATCCATCGCCAATTCAGCTGCAGTCATTCGGTGCGGCGAAGCCGGGCTGGAACGGCGCGGACAGACGTACAATTCGCGTACATCCTGCGAGGGCCCGGTTCGGGTGCATCCCTTCGGCCAGCCAGTTGTTGGCCAGGCAACATTACCTGTCAAACAGTGTCTCGATGATCGGGCAGTCCGGAAGATCACCCTTCTCGCATTCGGCGGCCATGCCGGTTAAGGCCCGTTCAAGCTTTCTCAAGCGCCTGATCTTTTCCTTCACCGATCCCAGGTGCTCAATCGTCATCGCATGCACTTCGCCACAGCTCACCCCATCCTGGTCAACCATCTTCAGCATGGCGCGGATCTCGTCGATGCTGAACCCGAGCTCGCGGCTTTTCTTGATGAACGACAAGCGCTTGATGTGCTCGTGGGTATACTGGCGATTGCCTCCGGGGGTCCGGTCCGGTTTCGGCATCAGCGCGATGCGCTCGTAGTAGCGGATCGTCTCGATGTTGACCCCGGTCTCGCGGGATATCGCCCCGATGGGATAGGCTCGCGCGTTTGTGACGGTATTCATAGGGTGGTCGCCTTCCTTCTGTAGCCGCTACAGATGTTACATGGACATTACTGTCCGATCAATCAGTACGGACGGACTCGTTCGCTGAACGCGATCGAGATCCCTCTGCCACGACCGACAGCACGGAACGGGGACGCGGTTCGAGCCAGCTGGAGAGGCTGGCCGCCAGTCAAATCGAGGAGCACTGCCATCATGCAACCGTCTCGTTTCGTCCAAATTTGACCGGATCGCAGGGTGACGATCTTCGCAGCTCTCGGGGCCGTGGCGGCTACCGCGCTCGCACCCCTTCGCGCCATCGCAAACGGCGTCATGCGGCTTGCCGACCGATCAGCGTTACGAGATCGTCCGAAGCGACGAGGAATGGCGCGCGCTTCTGAGCGAAGACAATTACTCCGTTCTCTGCGCCGAACCGGGTGCCTGTCGACATGGTCTTCGTCTTTTTCAAGAACGCGGTGCACGACGCGCTCCTTACAGGAGTGGATCAGCCGCAGCCCGCCTACGGGCAGTATCCCAACGTGTTCATCACGCTGATTGAGGTACACTGCCGGCACTGCGCTTCGCATGCCGGGCACACCTGCTGGTCGAAGGAGACGCGCTCTATTGCATCGAGCCACATGCGCTGAACTTCCGCGCAGCTTCGGCTCGATATGCGCGCTAGTCGCC
>JBFGYN010000488.1:0-2553 GCA_041587415.1 Candidatus Competibacterales bacterium
CAGCGTGCGGAAGGTGACAACGCGCTGCCCCTCGGCCGTCCAGGGGTCACCGTCAGCATTGCAGGATAGATCAGTTTTCGCCGTCGGCCGATAGTCACCACTTTTGACCGGAGATTGCTCATGCGCCCACGATGAACTGCGCGACGAGCAACGCTGCCACCACCTGCATGACATAACGTAGCCACGATCGATACTTCGCGGCCGATACGCGCTTGCGGAGTCGCATACCGATCATCAGGGCACCTGCGGAGGCAACCGCCAAGGGTATTGTCGACAATGCCAATTGCGCGTCGAGCCAACCGTGATTGGCAAAGACCACCATCTGGCTCAGCTTTCCGGTGAGAAAACAGAGATTGAACACTTGCACGGTAACGCGCGGTGGGAGCGACATCTCGAGCGTGTAGATAATCAGCACCGGGACCATGACGTTTACAGTACCGGCGAGGAAACCGGCTGCGAGCCCGAATCCAGCGAGTGAGAGGCGGCGGCTCTGAATCCAGCCGAGATCCAGCACCCGAATTCGGTCAACACCAAGGTACAGAAAGATGACTCCGGCCAGTAGGAGCTGAAAGGGTGCCGGATCCACGATTGACAGCATCCAGGAGCCCGCCACCCCGCCGATCGTCACAAACACTACCAACGGCCAGAATCGGCCGATGCTTTCGCTCCAGCGCCCACCCTTGGCAATGCTCAGCAGGTTCACGGTGACGGTGGGAAGCAAAGTGATCAGGATGGCACTGCGAACGTCCGTCATGAGCGCCAGAAGCGGCGTAGAGACGAGAGGTAGACCCAGACCCAGCGCACCGTGGACCAGGCCCGCAAAGATCATCACTGCAACGACCAGCGCCACCGTGACGGCGTCGATTTGGCTAAACCCCGGTAACTCGAGCATGCACCCTCATTGGCGCCTCGTATCGGTGGCATCGAACTATACTCGATTCCAGTGGCCGGCGGTTCGGCGTCCGGCAGGAGGCAGAGATGGCATTCTATTTGATGCAAGCAGCCTACAATGCCCATGGCTGGGCAGCGTTGACACGCAATCCCCACAATCGGCTCGAGGCGCTCCACCCGGCCGTCGAAAGGCTGGGAGGGCGTATCACCAACGGTTGGATGCAATTTGGGGACTTCGATGTCCTGTTCATTTGTGATATGCCGGACAACGTGAGCGCAGCAGCACTGTCCATGGCGATATCCTCGGGCGGCGCGGTGCGGAATTGTCGGACGACGCCGTTGATTACGTTCGATGACGGGGTCGCTGCGTTGGGCCGGGCCACGGAGGCCGAATACCAGCCGCCGGAAAGCGAGTTCCCTTATTTCGGAGCCTGATATCTCGCGTCGCGTCTAAGTCGATGACCTGAGGGCTCAACGGTGCGGCAGCACCTTGCCCGGATTCATGATGCCGTTGGGATCGAAAATCCTCTTGACGGAGGCCATCATCTCCAGCTCGAGGGGGGATTTATATCGCGACATCGCGTCCACTTTGATTCGGCCGATACCGTGCTCGGCGCTGAACGATCCTCCGAGTTCCGCAACGAGATCGTAACAAATGCGATTCAGCTTCGAAGCCTGGGCAAGGAACACTGCGGGATCCGCGCCGCGCGGCTGAGACAGGTTGTAGTGGATGTTGCCGTCGCCCAGATGCCCGAATGCGCACGGGCGCACGCCCGGCTGGGCAAGCGCTACCCGCTGGTCGGCCACCAACAAGAATTCGGGAAGTGCGCTCAGGGGCACGGAGACATCGTGCTTGATGCTGGCACCTTCCGCGGCTTGTGCCTCCACGACACCATGGCGCAGACGCCACAGGGACCGCCGTTGGGCATCGCTGGCGGCGATCACCGCGTTCGCCAGAAGTCCGTCGTGCAACGCCGACGCCAGCACCTGCTCGAGGATTTCCATGGCCGCGTCCCCATAGTCATAGCTGGAAATTTCCAACAGCACATACCAGGAATGTGGCACTAGGAACGGGTCTCGACACCCCGGCACGTTATTGGTCGCGAACTCGAGCGCGGTTCGAGAGAGAAACTCGAAGGTCTCGACACGGTCCCCCGTTGCGGCGCGGAGCCGAGCGAGCAATTCCAGTGCGTGTTCGAGCCGCGCCAGTGCAGCCATCGCGGTGGACATGGACGTAGGCTGGGGAAACAGCTTCAGAACGGCGGCGGTTATGACCCCCAGAGTACCTTCCGAGCCGACGAAGAGATCACGGAGATCGTAGCCGGTGTTGTTCTTGCGCAATCGATTCATGCCGTCCCAGACTCGGCCATCGGGAAGCACGACCTCCAGACCGAGCGCCAGCTCCCGAGCGTTGCCGTAACGCAGTACATTGGTACCGCCGGCATTCGTCGCCAGGTTACCGCCGATCTGGCAGCTTCCCTCCGCACCCAGGCTCAGGGGAAAAAGCCTTCCCTCCGCTGCCGCCGCGGTTTTCACTTCGGCCAGGATGCAGCCGGCTTCCGCGCTCAGCGTATTCTCCAATGGGGCAACGGCGCGGATTCGGTTCATTCGGCGCAGAGACAGTACGATCTGATCGCCCGTCTCATCCGGAATCGCGCCGCC
>JBFGYN010000489.1:0-2540 GCA_041587415.1 Candidatus Competibacterales bacterium
GCCGTTCCACTGGACGAAATCCGTCTGCGCGGTATCCCAGAGGAACGGATAGGAGACCGGCGCGTCCGGCTGCAGCGCGTTTTCCATGATGTTCAGATCGTAGGCGGTGATGGCGTTGAAGATGCGCCCTAGCGCATCGACGCGGCCATAGCCGTCGCGCAGATCCGACGTGTTGATGATGGCCCGCCGGGCGAGGTCCTCGGTATGGGTGAAGAGATCGTTGCGAAGCTCATCGGCCTGCTCCTCGGTGTGATTCGAGCCGAGGACCGCGTTGGCAAAGCGTTCAAACTTATCGTCATTCTTCAGCGTCGAGTCCAGCGCAGCGACGAGATCCTCCTGAAATCTCTGGTAATAGGCGAGGGTGGGCCCGCCATCGATGAGTATGCCCTGGCCTTCGAAGCTTAACTGGGCCGTGTGGCAGGCCGCGCACGTAAAGCCCACCCAATCCACCTGGGTCTGCGGATCGGTCACCTTAGCAAAACCGAGCGGCAGGCCGTCCGGGTTCAGCCTGGTCTGCGTCAGGGGCAGGTAGCGATAGCTTTCGATGTTGTCGTTCGAGCCAAAGAGGTCTTCGCTGCCAGCCTGTTCGAGATGGAGGAAATAGTCGTAGTGAATGATCTCGGAGCCTTGCGTGGTAAACCAGAAGCGCTGCTGCGTACTATCGGTCCAGCCTTGTTCGAGGCTGATGACGTTGCCGATGGCGCCCGTAGCGGGGTCGCCGCTTTGAATCATGGTGCCGGGCTGCTTGTGGTTGTCGCAGTGCGTGGTGGTCAGGAGCAGCGCCAGGACGCCGGCGAGCAGAATAAGGCTTTTCGGGGAGCGTGGCATGGTTCGGTCTCCAATAAATGAATAGCGGGCCGTCGACATGCCAGCCAGCACATGCCGGGACAATGAGCCGTACCTACTTCGGGCTATGCCCGTTGGCTGACTTCGCAACAAAGATACGGCACCTCCTCCTGAAAAACATGGGCGTCTTGTCGCCCCGGTGCGAGTACCTGTACGTATAGGCGTCACCGGCAGCGGAACCTTGGTGGCGCTCGGACCTTTCGGGCCAGTGCTTGTGATCCTGGTGATGAGCGTGGTCATCATCACCGTCCATGCCCGCCGCGGCTTCTTCGTAACGAACCCTTGCGATGGATCGATCAAGGCGTTGCGGACACAGGAGGGATCCACCCGCCTTGCGACGGCACGACGCGTCGCGCTCTCCGTACGAAAGCGCCCTCCCTGCGGCCTTCGAGTCTGTGAAGAACGCTCTTCTTGAGCATGTGACAAGGTAGCATTGGAATGCAGGCAATCCACTTCGTCGCACATTGCTGAGCGGAGCACCTTCAACAAGACGACAGCCACGTCGGCCTTTGTCGAGGCACTGGCGGCGGCTGCAACGCGGGCCGGGATGACGCCATTCATGGGTTCACCCACCAGCACCCTATCTGGCGGCACGGCATCGCGTAGACGGCCCGGCGCACGGCGGCTGCTTTCGGCAGGACGAAGGTGTCTTCCAGACGCAATTATTACTTGACAAAACCACGTTTTGATATTACTTTGTTCGCAAGACGAACAAAGTAAGTAATCCCCAGGGAATGGATGCAAGCCGGCAGCAAAACCCCGCGTTCCAACCTCTCCGATGGGCGCCACTCCGTTGAAAGCCTGTACGGAGACGCTAACCAGGCCCCGGTCCATTTTGACCGACAGCACATCCCTGGCAGCGCGGTATTGCGGCCGCGAGCGCAGTCCAGGACACACCGACCACCAACTACGGAGGAGGCTCTCATGACTTCGACTCAAATCGAATCCACCCGGTTTGTCGCTGGACGCTGGTTTGCTTCGGTTGTGGCACTGATCCTGCTCTTCATACCAGCGGGAGCCGCCGCGCAGGTTGCCCAGGTGGAGGTCGTTTCTGACGACTCAGGCACCAGGCTCCAGGTCGATGGCCAGGACTTTATGGTCAACGGAATGAACTGGGATTACTTCCCCATCGGCACGACCTTCACCTACAGTCTCTGGACGCAGCCTGAAGCCGTCATTAAGACGGCGCTCGACCGGGAGATGGCGATGCTCAAGAGCATGGGGGTCAATGTGATCCGTCAATACGTCGGCGTCCCGCCGCGTTGGGTGCAGTACATCTACGAGAACTACGGCATTTACACCGCGCTCAACCACGCCCTGGGCCGCTACGGGGTCACGATCGACGGGGTCTATATCGCGTCGACCGATTACTCCGATGCCCGAACGCGCGCGACCATCATTGCCGAGGTGGAAAAGATGGTGCGGGATTTCAAAGACACCCCCGGCGTGCTGATGTGGCTGCTCGGCAATGAGAACAACTATGGTTTGGTCTGGAGTTCGGCGGAAACCGAGGCCCTCCCGGAAGGGGAGCGCGATGCGGCCCGCGCCAAACACTTATATTCGCTTTTCGGCGATGCCGCCCGTGCCATCAAGGCGATCGACACGAAGCGTCCGGTAACGATGGTCAACGGCGACCTACAGTACATCGACATCATCGCCGAAGAGTCCAAAGGTATTGATGTTTTCGGGACCAA
>JBFGYN010000490.1:0-2478 GCA_041587415.1 Candidatus Competibacterales bacterium
CATCCTCTCGCGGGTGATGAAACATATCCGGGTACTGCGTCATGTAGTGCATGATGTCGATCATGAGCTGGTAGTCGGGAGACCCGCCGTCGTGCAGAACTTCGAGTTCTTCCTCCAGAATGTCCAGAAGCCGGGCGGTATGAATATGGTCCAGGTGCAGGTGCTCCATGATTCGGCTCACGGCGGTACTCCCAGGTTGGTTACTGATTTGTACAAGCATGAAGCGGACTGCTTCGGACGACCTTGACATGCGTCAATGGAGACGCCGTCCGGAGCGCGACGACCTGTCCGCCTATCTGTGTTGCGAACCCAATTTCAGCGCCTGATCATGATCACGATGAAGAATGTCGATCTCGAGGTCGTTCGCACCATTCCGACGTTGTCTGCGCTAAAAGAAGCGCACCTGCGCTTCGTGTTGGCGCGTAGCCGGATGGAGCACTACAGTCGGGGCCAGGTTCTGTTCATCCAGGGCGATGCGGCCGATCGATTCTTCGTCGTCCTCGAGGGATGGATCAGTGTCTATCGGGCGACACCGGAGGGCGACCAGACGGTGCTGCACGTGGTACGTGCGCGAGAAAGCTTTGCGGAGCCCGCAGCGCTCGCGCTCGGACACTATCCAGCCTCCGCGCAGGCGGCCACGGATTGCACGCTGCTGGAGGTCTCGGCAAAGGCTTTCGCGCAAGTGATGCGCGAGGACTCGGAAGCCGCATTGAACACGATTGCCCAGATGGCGCAGCGCCTGCACTACCTGGTGGGGCAGTTCGAGCGGCGTCATGTCAAGACGGCTCCGCAGCGGCTTGCCGACTTTCTACTGGAACTGGTTCCAGAGGGTAAGGTTTCGGCAAATGTTACGCTTCCATACGACAAAGCGCTGCTGGCCGCGCGACTCGGCATGACGCCGGAAAGCCTCTCCCGGGCACTCGCAAGACTTCGGCCAGAGGGCGTCGAGTCAGGGCGTGGGCCCGGCATCGAAATCCAGGACGTTTCCCGACTTAGAGTTTTCAGCGAGGGCATCGGTTAGACCGGAAGCTTGCTACTTGATTTTCGAGCGGCTCAAATCCCCGGTCGGGTCAGAATGGGGAAGTACACCAGGGCGAAGAGCAACAGACCAGCTGCCCAGATCATGCCCCCGGCGAGCGCGAGCGCGGGGTATGCGCCGGGAAATATCCCAGCCATTACGCGCGTCATCGCGCCGATCGTGACCAGAACGTAGGCCATGACGGTCGGCGCGGATGCGCGCAGTGCCCGCCCGGTGTGGCCGAGTGCCGCGCGGCTCATGATTGCCAGAACCATGGTCCCGATTGCGCCAGCGGCCAGGGCGTGGAGGCCGGCACTGCGGGGTACCTGGTCAAAGACCGCCGCCAGACCGAGAATCCCGTAACCTAGCACCAGCCAAGCGTAGGCGACATGGAGCACGAACAGAAGCGGGTCGCGCCAGGTACACAGACCCTTCCAGCCCGCCATTCGAAACCCGTTGACGGCCGCAAACGCCAACGCAAGGGAGCCCGACAACCAATGCCCCGGAGCAAACGCATCCGCCAGCCCGACCGCTGAGCTGGCCGGGAACAGCATCGCCTCCAGTGCCGAACGCGCCTTGGGTTGTGCAGCGAGCCCCCTGGCGCGCATCCAATTTCCGGTGAAGGCCGGAATGACCCGCCCGCCGATGACGACCACGAGCAGCAGCATAATGTGCAGCGCAACGTCGAGGGCGATTCGCCCCGCACCCAAGTGAAAGGCAACATTACAGAGGGCAAACGCCCCGACGATCGCCGCAACGGGATAGTTCCGGCGATTCGCGCCGCCTCGGATTTCCAGCACGACCAGCCCAAACAGCGCGATGGGAAACGACATATCCACAATTGCGGGGACCCAGGGCGGCAGACCGGCGCCCAGCGACATGGCCAACCGACCGGCGACCCAGCTCGCGGCAAGCCAGGCGAGTGTGCGTCCTTGGACGGGCTTACGTCCGGTCCAACTGGGAATCGCGGTCAGTAGGAATCCCGCGAGCGCCGCCCCCACGAACCCGAACAGCATCTCGTGAACGTGCCACTCCAGGTGCGCGAGGGGCGACAGCGGGTCGATCGCCCCGAAGAACGTCAATAACCAGAACGGGATCAAAACGGACCCGGCAATGCCCGCGGCGAGAAAGAACGGCCGGAAGCCGTAGCTGAAGAAAACTGCTCCATTGCGCATCCCCTGTACTCCTCCAGTGCTCAAAAAACTCTGCTCAATTCAGAGTTCCCCTGCGGCCGATGCACGTACCGCCAAAAGCGGTCCGGCAATATATTGATTTAGAGAGAAAAATTGAACCCGCGCTTGCCGCCGCCGCGAATGCCAGAACGACTTTGTTCGGCATTTCCCTCATGCGACAGAGACTATTTCCACGCGACGCGGAAATCGTTGACCGCGATCAAGTGCCGCCGGACTGTCGAGTCCGGCGCGCCTTTTTCGGTTCTCAGGGCGTCCCTGGGGAAGCCC
>JBFGYN010000491.1:0-2475 GCA_041587415.1 Candidatus Competibacterales bacterium
CCCTGGACGGCCGAGGGGCAGCGCGTTGTCACCTTCCGCACGCTGGTGGTTTGTTGGCGAAATCTTTCCGGGTTAGGGGAACGGCGCGGGACCACAATGGATGTCATGATGCGATGAGCTGGTGGGGAAAAGTCATCGGTGGAGCATTCGGTTTCCTCCTGGGCGGGCCTCTCGGGGCGCTCTTGGGTGCCGCCGTTGGTCACGGATTCGATCGCGGACTGAGAATACAGGATGCGCTCGAATCGGGGTCGGAGACTGAGCAGGTCCAAACAGCTTTCTTCACAGCCACATTCTCGGTCATGGGGCATATCGCCAAGGCCGACGGCAGAGTGTCGGAAGACGAGATTCGCGCGGCACAAGCCCTCATGGCACACATGCGCCTGGACGAGCACCAGCGCCAGGTGGCGATTCAGCTGTTCCATTCGGGCAAAGCGCCGGACTTCCCACTGGATGCGGTGCTCGATCAGTACTTGTCCGTCTGCGGTCGTCGCCGAAACGTCATGCGCATGTTCCTGGAGATTCTGGTGGGCGCGGCAATGGCGGATGGCGTTCTGCATGATGCCGAACGGCAAGTGATGGAGCACGTGCGAGCACGGCTTGGATTTCGCGCGGACGAACTGGAACAGATCATCGTCATGGCATCGGCGGCGAGCCACTTCCGAGGTCGTGCCCGTTCCACTCCTCCTCCGCGCGGCAACCTGCTGGCAGAGGCGTACGAAGTGCTGGGCGTCGATCCATCGGCAGACGACGCGGACGTAAAGCGGGCCTACAGACGGCTGATGAGCCAGCATCATCCCGACAAGCTGGTTTCTCGGGGTTTACCGGAAGAGATGATGCAGATCGCCAAGGAAAAGACACAGGAAATCAAGGCGGCATATGAGACCATACGGACGGCCCGGACGGGTCGTTAGCTGGAACTGAACTCGAGACTCAGGGGGAACTAGGATCGATATGGAGACGGCGGAGGGAGTGCTCAGAATCATCGTTCGTTCAGTCGGAGTGGCACTGGTGATCGCGGGATCTTGGGTGGCGTACACCATGGTCGACGAAGCGTGGGATCTATACCGGGATCCGGGGCGGGTCGAGCGTTTCGCCGTAGCCGTGGAGCAGGGCTCGAACGTGGACTCGACACTGGGTTCGGCAACCGCTCCCGGCAAGGACTCAAAGTTTCGGCCAAGCTACTTCCTTGCATGGGTGATCGCCCTCATACTGCTGCTGACGGTCGCCCGCATTGCCATTTGGACCATCGCCACGGGTGGGCGCATGGCTCTCTACGGTACGCCCGTTCGCGCCCTAGCTCGTGACCTGAGCCGTGAGATGGCGCGAAGCGGCAAGGCAGGCTGACGATCCGGGACAATCTAGCGTCGCGGGCGTGGAATCCCCGCGCGAGGCGTACTCATAGAATGCGTACTTATCGATCGTGTTAGTCCGACTGGCCACTTGGAGTTGACTCCATGAATTTCGAAAGCGCCTACGACCTCGAGCTAGAGGTTGGCAAAGAGGTGGTGTTTGTCCGCCGCGACGACCGCCATCGCAAAGTTCGCGTGTATTTGACGAAACTCGAGTTGGACGATGGTATCGCGCGTTTTACCGCCCATTCCCGCGGTACCTCCGTCAAAGAAATCAAGGCCTCAAAAAAGGACGAGACACCCGTCGTGGTCAACGGCGAGTTCGAGCACATCGACGACGTCTGGGTCGGTGAACTGACACCTGCGTGAGCGCGGTGGCGCCTTCAACCGAGCCAATCAGGCCGGTCCTCCTGCAGTCAACTTTCCTGGCATTTCTTGACCTGTCGCAGGGTTGGCCCGCGCGATCAGGAGGATATTTGGAAGGAGTTGGCTAGGGAAAACTGAGTGCAGGGTTGCCGCCATTGGCGGCACACGGGAAGTGACGAACCTCGCTATCACTTCTCTCCTGGAATCAACGCATTGCCGAATCTGATTCGGATGAAATTGCAACTGCCTCGAAAGTGCGAGTCAACTTGGGTTTTCCCAGCAGTTGGCGGAATACATGGGTTGTCGTCATCGAAGACCGCATTGCAGATCCACGTTGCGAACAGATAAATTGTCGCCACCCTCCGCCCACTCTACACAGTAAGCGAGTCTGCGTTGAAATCGTCTTTCGCCAATCGTTGAGGAACGCCCGTATCCAATCACACAGCCACACTGGAATCCATGGCACACCCCTATTTCATTGTCCGGCGCAACTCGACCCGCACTGCGCTGGCGCGCCAGACCGGGTGACGCGCCCATGAACTTCTTGCTGATCTTGGTTGCATCGACCGCCATAAGTCTCGCGGTGATCCCGCTCATGATGAAGCTGGCTCCTGCTCTGGGGATGGTCGATGAGCCGAATAGCCGTAAGGTGCATGCTCACCCAGTACCCAGGGTCGGTGGAGTCGGCATTGTACTTGGCTCACTGACTCCGCTTGCGGTCTGGGTACCGATCGACGCGACCGTCGTTTCCTACGACCTC
>JBFGYN010000492.1:0-2464 GCA_041587415.1 Candidatus Competibacterales bacterium
GTCAACACCATTTGGATGTTGCCCTTCTACCCCTCGCCGCAACGAGACGACGGTTACGACATAGCGGACTATCTCGACGTCCACCCGAATTTCGGTACCTTACAGGATTTCCGAGACTTCGTTTCGGAAGCCCACAAACGAGGGCTGCGAGTGATCACCGAATTGGTGATCAACCACACCTCCGACCAGCACCCGTGGTTTCAGGCGGCACGCAAAGCACCAAAGGACTCTCCGGAGCGGCAGATGTACGTGTGGAGCGACACGGACACGAAATTCGCCGACACGCGCATCATCTTCACCGACAGCGAACCATCCAATTGGACGTGGGACCCGATCGCGAAGCAGTACTTCTGGCACCGTTTTTTCCATCACCAGCCCGACCTCAATCACAACAATCCGGAAGTGGTGAAGGCCGTCGTCAAAATCCTGGATTACTGGCTGGAAATGGGCGTTGATGGGGTAAGGCTGGACGCCATCCCGTACCTCTGCGTACGGGAGGGCACCACCAACGAAAACCTTCCCGAGACCCATGCAGTGATTCGTCAACTGCGCGCCGCAATGGACGAGCGCTTCAAGAATCGCATGTTGCTGGCGGAAGCGAACCAGTGGCCAGAGGACGTCAGCGAGTACTTCGGCAATGGCGACGAATGCCAAATGGCTTACCACTTTCCGCTCATGCCGCGCATGTACATGGCCGTCGCCATGGAGGATCGCCATCCGGTCGTCGAGATCATGGCACAGACCCCGGAAATACCGGAATCGTGCCAGTGGGCGATCTTTCTGCGCAATCATGACGAGCTGACCTTGGAGATGGTCACCGACCGTGAGCGGGACTACATGTACGACGTCTACGCTACCGATTCCCGTATGCGCGTGAATGTCGGAATCCGGCGCCGGCTCGCTCCGCTGATGGGAAACGACGCCGACAAGATCAAGCTCATGAACGGTATGTTGATGTCCATGCCCGGATCACCCATCGTCTACTACGGCGACGAGATCGGAATGGGCGACAACATCTTTCTTGGCGACCGCAACGGCGTACGCACGCCGATGCAATGGTCACCGGACCGCAATGCAGGATTCTCCCGATGCGATCCGCAAAGGCTGTACCTCCCCTGCATCATGGACCCGATATACGGCTACGAGGGCATGAACGTCGAAGCTCAGTCCCGACAGCCGGGCTCGATGCTCAATTGGATGAAACGTCTCATCGCGACACGGACGTCTACCCGCGCTTTCAGTCGTGGCGCGCAGACGTTTATCCGGCCGGGCAACCGCAAGATCCTGGCCTTCGTGAGAGAGTACGACGGCGAAATCATTCTCTGCGTCTTCAACCTATCGCGCTCACCCCAGCCGGTCGAGCTCGATCTGGCCCGCTACCGCCATCTCGTCCCGGTGGAAATGTTCGGCCGCACGCCGTTCCCACCAATTGGCGAAATGCCCTACATGCTGACTCTGCCGGGTTACGGCTTCTATTGGTTCAGACTCGCGGCTGGAGCGGAAACGCCCGCCTGGCACGACGACCGTCCCATCTTGAGCGAGCACGCCGTGCTGGTTCTGTTCGACGAACTGAACAGTTTTTTCCCGGAACGCGCCGAGGCGTCGCGCCAGCCAATGTCGCAGAAGATCACACAACGGCTCGAGCAAGAGATTCTGGGGCCATTCCTGGCCGGCCAGCCCTGGTTTCGCGGTTCTCGTACCGCCCGTTTCGAGCTTCATTTCATTCGCGACGGCATTTGGTCCACCGACCTGGGACAATGGATCCTCGCCGTACCCGAAGTGCGACACGAGAATGACGGTGCGGAACGCTGTTTCCTGCCCCTCGCCATTGCCTGGGAAACGCGGGACAACGAGGAGCATCTTCGATCCCTGTTACCCGCCACGATCGCGAAAGTCCGTCAGCAATCCCGCGTGGGGATCTTGTACGATGCGGTCAGCGACGAGCAGTTCTGTCGCGCATTGCTGAAAGGCATCTTGGACGGCGGCACGCAGGAGTTCGACGGGGGAGTCCGCCTGCAATTCGCTCGACTGCCGAGTGCGGGTGATCTTGCCGGCGAGGGTTCGGAGAGTCTCACGGTCGGCATTCCCGAGCCGAGCGGCGCGCACACCGGCATCGTTTTCGGCGACCGACTCTATCTCCGCGTTCACCGCACCTTGAGCGATGGCATGGGTCCCGCCCTGGAAGTGAACCGCCATCTCTGCGAAACCGCATCGCTGTCGTGCATCCCGCCGCTGATCGGCGCCATTGAGCGGCAGGATCCGGGCGGGCAAAACGCCGCGCTCGCCATACTTCAGGGCTACGTCCCGAATCAGGGAACCGGCTGGTCCTACGTGACCGATTATCTGCATCGAACTTTCGAACGCTGGTTGCTCAGGGCCCCGGACGGGGACGACGAGGGCGACGAAGAGCCGCATGCATACAATTTGATGATGATCCACCGATTGGGCGCTCGGACGGCCGAAC
>JBFGYN010000493.1:0-2447 GCA_041587415.1 Candidatus Competibacterales bacterium
CGGCTTGATGGCGGCGCTGATCAATACCGGCATGGGTCTGCCGCCCGTGGTGGTGGGGTTGTTCGTTTCGATTTTTCTCTGGCGCAGTGGTCCGCTGGGATTCATGGAGTTGATCTACACACCGGCGGCGATGGTCGTCGCCCAGGTGGTCATCGCCCTTCCCATCATCGCGGGGCTGACCATGGCCAGTTTTCAGTCCCTCGATCCCAATCTCGCGCTGCAGCTGCTTGGAGTGGGCGCGTCGAGGTATCAGGCCCTCTGGTTGTTGTGCAGAGAGGCGAAGTTGCCTCTATTGGCGGCGGTGATGGCCGGATTCGGCGGCGTGATCTCGGAAGTGGGAGCTTCCATGATGGTCGGCGGTAATATTCGCGGACAGACCCGGGTTCTCACGACGGCAACGGTGCTGGAAACCGGCAAGGGTAATTTCGAAATCGCAATTGCCCTGGGCGTGATCCTCCTGGCGCTCGCCTTCGGCGTCAATTTATTTCTGACCCGCGTGCAGCAGCGTGAGCAAGTGCGATGGCCGAAACTGTCTTAGCACTGCGGGATATCGTCGTCAGCTACGGGAGCACCTTCGCGTTGCGGGTGGCGGCGATGGAGTTGTGCGCGGGCGAAGTGCTCGCCATCATCGGCCCCAACGGCGCGGGCAAGTCCACTTTGCTCCGGGTATTGGGCCTGCTTCAGCGCCCCGACGCCGGAGAATTGCGGTTCGGCGGCGCGGACGTGTCGGCTGGAGATGCGCTGGCGCTCAGACGCCGCATTGCCACGGTATTTCAAGAACCCTTGCTGCTGCAGGGTACGGTGCGGGAAAATGTGGCACTCGGGTTGAGACTGCGCGGTCTGCGAGATCGCGAAATCCAGGCGCGCCTGGGGCGGTGGCTGGAGCGCCTCGGCATTGCCCATCTCGGAGCCCGCGCGGTGCGCACCCTATCGGGAGGCGAGGCGCAGCGCACGAGTCTGGCCCGCGCCCTGGTTCTCGAACCCGAGCTGTTGCTGCTGGATGAACCGTTCGCCGCATTGGATTCCACCAGCCGGGAAGCGCTGCTGCAAGATTTTCAACGCATCGTCAAGGACGCCCGCATGACCACGGTGTTCGTCACCCATGATCGCAGCGAAGCGTTCCTGCTGGCCGATCGCGTGGGGGTTTTGCATGACGGTCAATTGTTGCAATTCGGCGGCCGCGACGAGGTATTCCGTCATCCGGCAAACGAGGAGGCGGCGCGGGTCGTCGGGGTCGAAAATCGCCTGCGCGGCGTGGTCGAGGCCTGCCAAGACGAATTCGCCATCGTTCGCGTGAACCAAAATCGATTTACGGCAATAGGACGCTTTCACCCCGGCGAGCGGGTCGTGATCTGCATCCGCCCGGAAGATCTGGCGCTCGGACAAATGCGCTGCAAGTCGAAATTCTTCAATCGACTTTCGGGACGAATCCTCACGGTCTCCCCGAGTATGACACAGCAGCGTCTCACTTTGGACTGCGAAGGAACGAGGATCATTGCGCTGGTGGAGCGAAATCATTATATGGAAATTGGACCGGAGGAAGGGGATACGGTGGCGGTAGGATTCGACGCCGGGGCAGCCCACGTCCTTGCGGATTTATCTCAAGCAACGGAGTAGCAATGGCGAAGCCTGATTCACTCGCGGCGGTGGTAACCGACAAACGGCGCGTCGAAATGCGCCGGTTTCCGGTGCCGGAGCCGGGCGACGAAGAAGGGATTCTCAAGGTCGAGCTTTGCGGCATCTGCGGCAGCGACTACCACTACTACAAAGAGGGCGACCATTGGCCCTATCAGTTGCCGCCTCAGATTCTCGGCCACGAAGTCGTCGGGCGCATCGACAGAATCGGTCGTCAGGCCGAGCGCAGGTGGCGGGTTAAGGAAGGGGACCTGGTGATCGTGGAATCCGCGATCACCTGCGGGCGCTGCCGCTATTGTTTGACGGGCAATTCATCCCTGTGCTCCAACAAACAGAGCTACGGCATGAGTGCGAGCATGAAGAATCCGCCGCACCTCTGGGGCGGTTATTCCCAGTACATGTACCTCCACCCAAACGTCATCCTGCACCCCGTGCCGGCGGGTATCGAAATCCATTCGGCGGTGTTGTTCAGCGCCCTCGCCAATGGCGTAAAATGGGCGGAGCGGATTCCGAAGCTGCGACTCGGAGATTCCATCGTCATCCTCGGTCCCGGACAGCAGGGGCTGGGCTGCGTCCTGGCGAGCTCCATGACCGGCGCCAACCCGATCATCGTCGCCGGCCTCGAGCGCGATGCCAAACGGCTTGCTGTCGCCAAAGACTTGGGCGCGACACATACCATTGTTTATGAGAGGGCTCCGCTGGCCGATCAAGTCAAAAACATTCTCGGTCAAGAAATGGCGGATATCGTCGTGGACGTGACGGGGAGTACGGACGCGCAGCGGGCGGCGGTGGATCTGGTGCGGCGGGGCGGC
>JBFGYN010000494.1:0-2415 GCA_041587415.1 Candidatus Competibacterales bacterium
AGGAGGCAGCTGTTGGGTTGACGGACGTGGTACCGATCCTCGTGGAGGATTCCCTAAAAGCAAACGGTGGTCGGTACTCGAAGGGCAGCGATTGGCAGAATCATGTCACGCGTGACGGCAATCTAATCACCGGCCAAAACCCCGCCTCGTCGGAGGCAGCGGCGAAGGCCGTTTTGGATCAACTCCGGTAACGCTGATCGATACTGTCCGCACACCTTAACATTGCCCCGAGTTTTCACCGGCGGTGCACAAGGCGTTGATTGCACGGCCCCGCATGAACGTGGCAGGCCCGTCGACACCCTGGCCCGTCCCCCAACGGGGGTAGCGGGATTTCTGAGCGGGCTGCAAACCCTCGCGAACATGCGGCTTTGATCGGGCGGGCGCTCGACTCGATCACGGGCCCTCCAAGGGTGTTCCGGGCGAACCTGATTAGTGCGGCGTCGAACGGGACATTTGCTGCAGTGCGCCCGCGGCTCACACCGCGTGGAGCCGGGAAACCATTACATTCGCAGTGCTTTCGCGCCCATGACGTCCGCCTCATGCTCCAGCGCGGAATCGTCATTGATCGCGACCCCTTCGGCCTGCATCGTCGGTTTGACTCGCCCCTCCATCTGCTGCACGGTGTGCCACCCCTCGTGTGGCAGATGTTTCTCTTGGCCTGGGGCCAAGTGGATGTCGTTTCCTTGGGCATAGGCGAGAGCGTTGAGACCAGCCGGTTTTGACGAGTTGTAGTGCACGCGCACATCCGAGAGATCCTTGCCGGAGAGCTGCTCCAATCCGGACTTCAGCGGACTTGGCATGCCCGTGCGGTTATCGCCGGCACCCCCGGCGCTTTCCCGTTGCGCCGCCGGTTCATGCGTGTCGAATCGGCCCTGCAGCAGTTCCTCGTCCTCTAGCTCTTCCCTTTGCACCGGCGCGAACTTGCCTTGCAGCATCTCCTCTTCGTCCAGATCGGCCTCGCGTTGTACGGGTTCAAGCGCGCCTTGCGCGGCACCCGCGACCAATCTCTCCTCGCGTTGTACGGGTAGCCCGAACGCCGCCGCAAGCCCGCGATGCTGTGCCATCTGTCGCGGACTGTCGTCCACCCCCTGTTGCAATTGGCGTTGCGCGACGGCGATAGCGCGGTTGTCCGCGAAGCTCAGTGGAACTCTCACAGAACCGTCGCCCGCCAATCCGCCCCGTCTTGGCGTGCGCTCCCGTGACGAACTTCCGAGTTTCCGTTCCTGCGACGACTTGGCGGTAAAGCTCGACATGATTCTTTGCCCTGCGAAATGGATCGCGTTGTGGTAACTCACCGTGAACAGTGAAAAGGATAGGCAATCAGACGCGCTCCTACCACGTCAATTCGCGGCGGCGAGTTGACGCGCAAAGAATGTGGCTGAATGAAAGCTCGGTCTGCCGCACGAACTGGCCACCCCGAAAGAAATGGACCCCGGAAACTGGACACTGCCGTAAGTGAAATCTTCCTCCGGTTTCAGGCGGCCAATTTTGGGGCCGCCTGTTCGAAGTACACCGCATCCGGGGTGCGTCGGTCCAGGGCGCTGTGTCGACGCCTGGTATTGTAAAACTGGAAATACCGAGTCAACCCCATTCGCAGCTCGGCTGGCGTTTCGTAAGCGCGCAAGTACACGTCTTCGTACTTGACGCTGCGCCATAGGCGCTCGACGAACACATTGTCCACCCACCGGCCCTTACCATCCATGCTGATTGCCACGCCATGATCCTTGAGTACCTCGGTGAAGGCCTCGGAGGCGAACTGCGCCCCTTGGTCGGTGTTGAAGATTTCCGGCGCTCCAAAGCGCTGTAGGGCTTCTTCCAGTGCCTCGATACAGAACTGCGTATCCAGCGTGTTCGACACCCGCCACGACAGCACCCGGCGAGTATGCCAGTCCATGATCGCCACCAGATACATGAACCCCTTGGCCATCGGGAGATAGCACAGGTCCGTGGCCCAGACTTGATTCGCTCGCTCGATGCTCAAGTGCCTGAGCAGGTGAGGGTAAATCTTGTGCCCCTTGCCCGGCTGGCTCGTTCGGCGCCGCGGGTACAGGGCGGCCAAACCCATCTGACGCATCAGCCGCTGGACGCGCTTGCGGTTGACCGTGTGGCCGCGTTCCTCGAGCTCGTCGCGTAGGCGGCGAGAGCCGTAGAATGGCCACTGCAGATGGATTTCATCGATCAGCCGCATCAGTGCCAGGTCCTGTGCCGAGACCGGCTCTGGACGGTAGTACGCCGTCGAGCGCGCGACATCGAGCAGCCCGCAGCGCCGCGTCTTCGGTAGGTCGTGTTCTGAGTGAATCTTTGCTCGGCGTTCGCTCATCGGTCGGGCCCGAGCACTTTGGACAAAAAATCGTTCTCCATCGCCAGCTGACCGATCTTTGCATGGAGTTTCTCTACCTCCCGCTCGTTGTGCTG
>JBFGYN010000495.1:0-2403 GCA_041587415.1 Candidatus Competibacterales bacterium
CCAGCAATTTCCGAACGATTCGGGTTGAACTGACAGAAGAATTCACTCAATTTCTCAAGGGAGCATTGTCGTCTCCCTGCCACCAGGACGATCGGCGGCGATGCAATGCCAGACCAAATCGTATGGATACAACGTTGCCCATGGTCGATTTCACGTTCAGCCGATCCAAGCGCTCTCGACACGTTCCTCTTCGGCGCTGCCATAGGGGGTAGCAATTTTACGCTCGGCCGAAAGCGTCGGCGGGACGGGCTTCAACGCAACGGCAGCGCGGTCGAGAGGGGTGAGGCTCTATCTCCGCACCCTGCCCTCGATGGCGGACGGGCCCCGGTAGTTGCTGATCCGGGCAATTTGCTCACCCGCGATCTCGAAAAAGGCTCCACAGGGAAGGCGATAGGTTTCGGCGAGCTCCTCTGCTGCTTCGGACGGCCCCTGCAACAGTGGAAAACCAAGGACAGTGAACTCGGCAGCGGCACGGGTGCCGGCCTCATTGACCATGACCTCGATGTCGAACACGTGCTCGCGAAACTCCGCTTGTGACCGCTGAATATGTTCCAAGAATGGCTGCCGCCCGACGTCTCGGTCTGCAATGCCCAAGTCGTGGGCAATGTCGTCGGCGACGAGCGAAGACAGGGCGGCGGCGTCCTGCATGTTCAGCGCCGTAAAGAACTCGAGCACGACGTTTCGTGCAAGCTCACGAGGCGAGACTTGCTGCTGCTCTCCCCGTTGAGTCGCCATACTCGCAATCTCGGGCGCTGTCGGTCTCACATTACCCCCTCAAGCAGATTTCCCGCATGGGACGCCATCCTACCAACGCCTTGCACCGAGGCGATTCCGAATTGCGACGCCAGGCTTGCGCATCGCGACACCGCAAACGCCGGAAATCCTCCAGACTGAGGAAGCCCTCGGCAATGCCATCCGGGAATCGCCAGGACAAGGGAACCCCAACCGCGGCGTCCGATTTCCGCGAGTTATCGGCATGTTGTGATGGGCATTCCGCTGACGAACCCACGTGCCACGCGAAATCTCTGACTTGATCAGAGTTTCGCGACAACTCGACAACAATCCTGCCCAACTGGGAATTGGCAAGTGCGCTTTTCAGGCAGCGTCCCGTGCCACAGGCACCGAGCCATTCATCGTGCGCCGAGGGACGCCAGTAATTCGTTGAGGGTAGCGCTTGGACGCATGACACGCTTTACAGTTTCGCGTTTCGCGTGGTAGTAACCGTCCAAATTCGCCGGTTTGCCCTGAACTTCATTTAACTCTCGAACGATTTCTTCCTCCTGCTCCGCGAGAGCCTTGGCCAATGGCGCGAACTGATCTGCCAACTCCGGATCTTCCCTTTGCGCTGCGACCTCCTGAGCCCAATATAAGCCCAGATAAAAGTGACTGCCGCGATTATCGAGCTCACCGGTTCTGCGCGACGGTGATTTGTTGCTTTCCAGAAGCTTGCCGACTGCGGCATCCAGAGTCTTTGCGAGAACGCGGGCTCTCTTGTTCTCGTTTTTTATTCCGATATCTTCCAGAGATGCGGTCAGAGCGAGAAACTCACCGAGGGAATCCCATCTCAAATGATTCTCCTCTTCGACTTGCTGCACGTGCTTGGGCGCCGAGCCGCCCGCGCCGGTCTCGTACATACCGCCACCATTGAGCAGCGGCACGATGGACAGCATCTTGGCGGAGGTACCGAGTTCCATGATAGGAAACAAATCCGTAAGGTAGTCTCGCAGCACGTTGCCGGTGACGGAAATGGTATCCAGCCCGCGGACCATGCGCTCCATGGAAAACCGGATCGCCTCGACATAGGATTTCATAGATATATCCAATCCGTCGGTATCGTGCTCTTGGAGGTACTTGTTCACGGCCTTGGCTAATTCACGGTCATGGGCGCGTTCCGGGTCCAACCAGAAGACGGCAGGCGTGATCGACTGGCGGGAGCGAGTGACAGCGAGCTTCACCCAGTCTCGGACTGCCACGTCCTTCGTTTGACATGCCCGCCAGATGTCGCCCTTCTCCACGTCATGCTGCATCAACACTCTGCCCTCGGCATCGACCACACGCATGGTGCCGTCCTGGCTCATTTCAAAGGTCTTGTCGTGTGAGCCGTACTCCTCGGCTTTCTTAGCCATCAACCCGACGTTTGCTACGCTGCCTACCGTGGTCGGATCGAATGCCCCGTTAGTCTTGCAGAAGTTGATGACCTCCTGGTAGATCCTCGCGTAGGTGCTTTCGGGCATCACCGCCTTGGTGTCCTTGGCTTTTCCATCCGGGCCCCACATTTGACCCGAGCCTCGAATCATCGCCGGCATGGAAGCGTCCACAATCACGTCACTCGGCACGTGAAGATTGGTAATGCGCTTTGCAGAATCGACCATTGCCAATTCCGGACGATTTTCGTAGCAGGCA
>JBFGYN010000496.1:0-2381 GCA_041587415.1 Candidatus Competibacterales bacterium
TACCCGTATTTACCATCAACCGGAGTGGCGGAAGGGCACCATCTCGGTGAAGCCCGGAACCCTTGACGACACGAAGTGGCTGCAACCGCAGATTCACCTCTGGACCCGGAGCAAGCAGCCGTGGGTGATCATCCCGGAGGGTGTTGAGTCGCACGAAAGACAGCCTACGTAAATGTCGCAATTGGGTCGGAGGCGGACTTTACGAAAGGCCGCAATCGGCCATCTGCAGACATTCGTCGAATTCGGACTTTGTCATTTGAAGGTCTGCTTTGCCGATTTATCTGCAACGTCGTCCCACCACAGTGCCGGGCGCTACGGCCCGGTATCATCTGTGCCCGCAGGCTGCTATCGGGCGCGAATACCCCGTGGAAGCGCGTGCTGAATCATCCCGATTCAGAGATACGGTGATCGTTGCGGCAGGATCGTGATTTCGGTCGGGCAGGCCGTTTCGGACATGGCCAGCATGAACAACACCGTTTCCGCGATGTCGTCGGGCTGGATCATCAGGTCGGGATCGATGCCATCCATTTTCACCAGCGGCGTGTTGACCCAGCCGGGCTTGATGTTGCAAACCTTGGTGCCGAACTCGCGCACGTCCTCGAACAGCGCCTCGGCGTAACCCTCGCTGCCGAGGTTGGCCGCGAGATAAGTATTGACCCCGGAGTAAGGGTGATTGACGGCGCCGATCTTGATGACCGCGCCGCCGGGATTTTTGTTGATTTCGGGCACCGCGTAGCGCACCAGATAAAGATGGGCGCGCAGGTTGGTGTCGAGGATCGCATCGCTGCCCGCGAGATCGGTCTCGTGCAGCTTTCCGGATACCGAAATGCCGGCGCAGTTGATCAGATAATTGAGCCCCCCGAGTCTGGCGATAGCGTCGCTGGCGACGTTTTCGAGGTTTTCGATCCTGGAAATATCGCAGGTGATCGGAAATGCCTTGACGCCTGACTCGGCACAGTCCCGGGCTACCGCCGCCAGTTTATCCCCGCTCCTGCCGAGCAGCGCGACGTCGACGCCAGCACGCGCCACCGCGCGCGCCACCGCGCTGCCCATGCCGCCGCTCGCACCGACGACCATGGCCTTGCCCTGTAGTTGAATTGCTGCCGTGTTCATGCCGTTTCTCCCCGCTGCGTTGTTTATTTATCGGGAGTACTGGAAGGATAACTGCCCTTTTTCGCGTAATCGAGCATCCATCGATGCGGTTCAATCCCTTGTAATCAGCGCTGATCGCTGCCCCCGGAACCGGAATTTCGTTGCAACGGCGATGGGTAGCTCCGAAATCGGCGCCGTGAGGGGTGTTTTCATTGGCCGGGCAAGTTCTCCAAAGCGGACCTCAGTGCGTATCTGCAAGAGGGTCCTGTTGGGGTCGATAGCAGACAGTCCGCTTTCGGCCAATTTCTAACATACGACAAGCTCGAAAACAGGGTCGTGAACGGCCATTTCCGCCTCCATCTCCGACATTCGAAACGCGCAGAGGCTCCTGAAATTTTTGAAGAAAGTATTAGCTATCGTGCCTGAGCATACCGTCTAAACAGGCGACTCAAGTCGTTCTGCTCGCCACTGCGCCGGAATATCGTGATAAAGTTCCGCAGTGCTCTTTTGGGACGGAGGGTGTCCCAATGGAATCAGGGCCACTTCCACGCAAGCTCGCCGCCATCCTGTACGCGGATGTCGCGGGCTATTCACGCCTCACGGGCGATGACGAAGACGCAACCCATCGCCGCCTCGCGGACTACCTCGACCAAATAGGCATCACCATTGAACGCCACGGCGGTCGCGTCATGCACTATGCCGGTGATGCGGTGCTCGCTATGTTCGAGGCAGTGACCGATGCGCTCGCTTGTGCTGCCCGGATGCAGAATGATCTCAAGGCGCGCAACGAGGACCTTCCCGATGAGCGTAAGGTCCAGTTTCGCATTGGTGTCAACATGGGTGATGTCATCGAGGACCGCGGCGACATCTACGGCGATGGCGTCAATGTGGCGGCGCGACTGGAGAGTCTCGCCGAGCCGGGGGGTATTTGTATTTCCGAGTCGGTACACACGGCGGTTGGCAACAAGCTTCCCTTTGACTACGAGTTCATGGGGGAGCAAACGGTTAAGAACATTGCCAAGCCAGTGAACGCATACCATGCCCGCGTGAAACCCGGTGCTGTACTGCCTGAACCTAGTGTGCGTCAGAAGGCTCGACGGCCGAAGCACCACATGGCGGCTATCGCCGCGGCCGTTGTGCTTGTCATCGGCGCGGGGGTGATCACCTGGTGGCAACCCTGGCAGACAAGAGAAGAGCCAGCGTCTTTGGAACGCATGGCCTTCCCGCTGCCGGAGAAACCGTCGGTTGCGGTATTGCCGTTCGACAACATGACGGGAGACCCCAACCAA
>JBFGYN010000497.1:0-2304 GCA_041587415.1 Candidatus Competibacterales bacterium
GCTGGCAGGCCCCGCATCGAAAAGTAGGCAATGACTCCTCTGTCCGACGCGGGCGGTTAATACGAATGAGAGCCCCCAGCACGCACAGCAAAGGCCGTCACCCGTAAACGCTTTGGCCCCCGCTTTCACCAAGTTTGGAACCTCACCGGTGACGCCTTCGGGGACGCTGGACATGCCGTCACTTACATTGTCGATTAGGACGAAGACATCGGCGCTATCTAAGGCTTCGAGCGCAATCGGCTCATTGGAAAGATGTTTTGCAGCCATCTGTTCCTCCCATCTATCTAGGAGTCTGCCACCAGCTCCGTACCTTCTTACTCATTAATCATCTAGTCAACTCCGATACCGCTCCCCACTAACGCCCACCATCTGGACACGCGCGACGTTTCGGGTTCACTATTGCGCCCGAGCCCCAAGGCTCCGGAAAGGGCGGATCGCCAGCCTGCAGTCGGGCGAAGGACTGCCGCCATCCGTCACCTGCTTCCAGACATACATCTTTCAGGAGATCGACCGATGAAAAGTAGCGCTATCGCGATGGCACTCGGCATTTTGACGTTGGCCGGCACGATGCAGACGCATGCTGAAGAGAGGCCCATGGGCTTCTTCGTAACCAGCGTGGGAATGGGCCGTGGCGGCGATCTGGGCGGCATCGAAGGCGCCGACGCCCATTGCCAGAAGCTTGCCACGGCGGCCGGCGCCGGCAACCGAACCTGGCGCGCTTACTTAAGCACCGAAGAGCCGGACAAGCGCGGCGTGTTCGCACGTCATCGGATCGGAAACGGCCCGTGGTACAACGCAAAGGGTATTTTGATCGGGGCGAACCTGACCGATCTCCATTTGTTCAACAAGACAATCACGCTCGAAACCGCGCTCGACGAGAACGGCAATCGCATCAAGGGTCGGTACGACAAGCCTAACGAGCACGACATTCTCACCGGCACCCAGGACGACGGTACCGCATACTTCCCAGACGAAGCGGATCACACCTGCAACAACTGGACGAGCAGTGACGCCGGAAGCGCCCAGGTCGGTCATCATGACCGGCACGGTGGCGGCAACACCTCCTGGAACTCCGCGCATCCGTCGCGAGGCTGCAGCCAGGAAGGCTTAAGGAGCACTGGCGGCAACGGATACTTCTACTGCTTCGCGGCAGACTGAGCGCATACAACGCCAATGGTGCGTAATGACGCGTGAATCCGACTGTCCATCAGGGAAATTGCTAGAAAATGGCGGGCCCAGCGGATAGAATCGACGGGCACCTGTTGGAAGAATAACTATTTGACTATTCGAGAATTATGTCGGTAAGGAGGAGAAAAATGATTAGGACTACGAAAGCAATTGGAACTGCAATCGCCGCCGCGGCCATGTTGGCTACCTTCGGTTTCACCAGCGCGTTTGCTCAAGACGTCGATAGCTCACCGGTACTGAAGCGTATTCAAGAACGTGGTCAGATTAATATGGGGCATCGAGAGTCTTCGGTGCCGTTCTCGTACATGAATGACGAAGGGAAACCCCAGGGGTATTCGGTTGATATCTGCCACAAGATCATCGACGAGGTTAAAAGCGCCGTTGGCAATCCCAATCTCAAGATCAACTATGTGCCGGTTACGTCGCAAACGCGTATCGCTTTGATGGCCAACGGCACAATCGATCTCGAGTGTGGATCGACTACGAACAATTTGACGCGTCAAAAGCAGGTGGATTATCTGCCCGTGACATTCATCACCGGAACCAAGATTGCGTCGAAAAAAGGCTCGGGTATTACCGAGATCGAAGACCTCGAGGGCAAAACTGTCGCGCTTTCTCTTGGCACCACCAACGAAAAAGCCATCAAGCGGGTTGCCGATGAGAAAGGCATCAATTTGAAAACCATCATGGTGAAAGATCACCCGCAAGGTTGGCTGGCGGTCGAATCTGGCCGAGCCGATGCGTATGCGAGTGATCACGTGTTGCTGTACGGATTGATCTCGAAATCCAAGAACCCGGAGCAGTTTCAGGTAACCGGACGATTCTTGAGCTATGACCCCTACGGGATCATGGTTCCGCGAAACGATTCCACCTACCGTCGGCTCGGAACGGTCGTCATCGCAGACTTGATGGCTTCCGGCGAGCTGGAAGCGCTCTACAACAAGTGGTTCAACCCGGGCCCGACAAACATCCAGATGCCCATGAGCGATACGCTCAAGACGGCATTCGAGGTCCAGGCGCTGCCTCACTGACGGATCCTTGAAATTCAGCAACGGGCCGGGGTTTACGCCTCGGCCCGTTACTGCTCGTCGCATTCCAAATCCGTTGTGAGGGACC
>JBFGYN010000498.1:0-2292 GCA_041587415.1 Candidatus Competibacterales bacterium
CCCCGAAGCGCGGATCGACGAAGGTGCCGAGGCCCACCGTGCTGAGCAACCCGGGTTTGCCCGCAGCGATATCGCGAAACAGGTGGGAGATCACGCCTTGCGGGAGGTTGTAGGCCTGAATCTTGTTGTCCAACGCCAGCTTTTGCAGTTTGGGCACCAAACCCCAATGACCGCCGATGACTCTCTCTACCAGTCCTTCGTGACCGAGATGATTCAGCCCGCGTTCATTGCCGTCGCCCTGGCCAGCGGCGTAGACGAGGGTGAGGTCGCTCGGACTGCCGGTCTCGAGAAAACGCTGTTCCAGGGCGATCAGAAGGCCCTCCGGAATGCCAATGCCGACAAAGCCGCCGGTCGCAACGCTGTCACCGGGCCGAATCAACTCCACCGCATCTCGGGCGGATACCACCTTGTTGCGCTCTATCATCGGTCGGCGATCGCGGCTAACGGGATGGGCCATCGTAGTCATGCTGTTCCTCGTGGATTTTCAATTGATGGCGGGGACGGCGGTCGATTTCTTGGGCGGGGACGCATCCATCGAAGCAGCCTGAAAGGTTCCGGCCAAGGCTTCGCCAGTGTATACGATCCGCACGTTGGCGTTCGACCGGAAAGATGCCAATCACCATGCGTCTGGAACCCCGAGGCCATTGCGCAAGGCGCCGCCCGGACACACGGGGCGTGAACGGGGTTCGCGCTCTGCCCCGGGTGCGGAGACAGGTTCTCCAGTGGGAGCGGTGCCGCCGGGATCAGAAGCGCGATCGACCACGGTGCCCGCGCGACCGATTTTGGAGAAGGGTGTCGCATTTCGCCCCAACGGGCAGCGTCTGGCCACTGCATCCGGCGGCGAGGTGGCCGCGGGGCCGAATCCGGGAGCGGCAATCGGCAGGGTGAGTTTATCGGTCACAGCGGCGGTGCGAGCGGTGTGTCGTGCCACGCGGGCGGCGTTGCGATCTTGGCGACCGAACGGGGGGAGACCGCGTCAATGGAATGTTGGATTGCGTTGCCAGGGATATACACCCGAAACGTAGGCCACATGTGACATTGCACCGGCAGGTCTTTGCGATCTCATAGCGGTTGATCTGGAGACCGAAGCCGAACGGCGTGTGGCGTATCCGGTGCCACCCTGCGGACCTGCAGCCGTCACAGGCCCGCTTGGGTTCGCCGCTCTTGAGCCATTGCACATTGGTCCACCAGCGTTTCCATTTGCTCATCCAGCGCCGCAACCGCACTTTCCTCATCCTGAACCATCAGGGCGTCGTGTATGCGCTGGTGCTGATCCACTACCTGCGTTCGATCACGGAACCGAAAGACCACCATGTTCGTGATCGGCTGCAGAGCCTCGATCACCGCGAACATGACGAAGCTGAGTACCGGGTTACCCGCTGAATCGACGAGTGTGCGATGGAAGCGAACGTCGGACGCACAAAATTCCTCATCGCTCAGCTCAGTGCGTTGCAGCGAGATCTCCCGGGCGAGAGATTGCAGTTGCTCGTCGTTGCGTCGCTGCACGGCAAGCGTGCAACACAGCCCCTCCAGCTGGCGTCTTGCCTCGGCGATGTCTGCCAGCTTGAATTCGCCCAGGCTAACGAGAAGCGACGTGGCGCTCGTCAGCGCGGAACGCACTTGTTCGGCGCTCGGGCGGTTGACGAAGGTTCCGCCTGCCGGTCCCCGTCGGGAGCGGATAAGGTGCTGGGCGGCGAGCCGCTTGAGTGCTTCGCGGATCGTGGGACGCGATACCTCGAATCGTTTCGCCAGCTCCTCTTCGGTCGGGAGACGTTCGTCCACGTGGAAGCTACCGCGCATGATCGCGTCACGCAGCTGCTCGGAGATCTGCTTGGCAATGCTGTCGGTCACTATCGTGTCGTATTTCATGGCCATCACGATTGAATGCTAGATGAACAACTGTTTGCTTCGCCGCGGGCTCGAGTCGCTCGGGACTGCTGGCAGACTCGGGCCGGCTTTCGATTGGGGATGTTACCAGCCTTTTCGTTTGCAAAGAATATTTGTTTGACAAATAAGAGAACCAAGTACAGAATGCGCGCCGCGTTACCGTGAGCCGTGAGGATGGTGACGAAACAGGCTAGAGTTGTGCGAGACGAATCGTCGCCCCATGCATGTCGACCAGTGCAAGCAAGTGGCTAGATTCCTCGACACGACTTCTGAGAAAGATTGATTGCGAATCCCGAAGTCCCGAACCGTAGAAGGAGGAACTTGCATGGCGTTCAAAGCGCTCATTGTCAACAAGTCCGAGGAAAACACGATCACTCAGTCCGTCGAGACCATTGAAGAATCCAG
>JBFGYN010000499.1:0-2284 GCA_041587415.1 Candidatus Competibacterales bacterium
CGGGGGAGTTGCGCCCCCGGCCTCTCGTAGAACGGTACGTGAGCCTCTCGACTCATACCGCTCCCATCAGGCGAACACACCAGTCATTCCGGCGCGCCAGTGAGCAAACAGAGCTGGCTGTGACTTCGCCATCCGTTCCAAGTATTGGCCAGCTCTTGTCTTCTTACCCCGAAACCGCTTGTACTTGCACATCACCCACGCCCGAAGGGCATGATTGAAGTACCTCAAGAGTGGATACAGCGCGGAGCGATTGAATCGCCCGTAGTAGTTGAGCCAGCCCTGCAAGACAGGGTTGAACCCAAGCGCTATGTCCTCGATGCTACGGTCCACCCGATTCCGCAGATTCGACCGCTTGATCAACTGCCGCATGGATTTGAGGGCAGCGCTGCTCACGGCAGGGTTGAAGCTGAAGAACAGCTCCCCGGCCGCGTTCCGCGCTGTCCGTCCACGAAACGTGTAACCAAGAAAATCGAACGACTTCACCGGATGGTTCAAGCGTCGATTGCCATCCTTGCAATAGACAATCTTCGTCTTCTGCGGGTGCAGCTCCAATCCGCACTCCCGGAATCTCTGCGCCAGGGCCTCGCGAAGCTTGCGAGCCTGGGGCAGCGAACGACAATGAGCGAGCCCGTCATCCGCATAACGACACCAGGGAATGCTGGGAAAATGCCGGGTCATCCAGACATCAAACACGTAGTGAAGAAACAGGTTGCTCAGGAGCGGACTAACCACCCCTCCTTGAGGGGTACCGCGGCTGCGGGGCACCAGACAGCCATTCGGCTGCTGTAGTGGTGCCTTGAGCCATCGTTCCATGTAGAGCAGAGCCCATCGGTTGCTGACGTGCTTGCGAACTGCTTTCAGCAGCAGATCATGCGGGATATTGTCAAACAGGCCTTTGATGTCAAACTCGACTACCCAGTCATATCGCCAACATCGTTTCCGAGTTACCGTCACTGCATCCAGGGCCGACCTGCCTGGTCTGTAGCCGTAGGAGTCATCCAGAAAGTGTGGTTCTATGTCAGGCTCGATCTGCAGCTTGACCACCGTTTGCGCAACCCGATCCGCGACCGTCGGAACACCGAGAATCCGTTCTCCACCAGTCTTCTTCGGTATCGCTACCGCTTTGACCGGAGGGGGAAAGTAGCTCCCCGATGACATCCGATTCCACAGACGATACAGATTGTTCTTCAGGTCCTCCTCAAAATCGCGGAGCGATTGGTGATCCACACCCGCGGCACCAGCGTTAGCCTTGACCAGCCGGTAAGCCTGCATCACTTGACGCTTCGGTATGTCGAATGGTTTTGTCTTCACCCGTCTCTCCTCCTGGCTGGGCCAGTTGGACACGGACAAGACCGCCTGACGTAGCCCCTTCGCTCCGTCGCTATTACAGCGACTTCATCACTACTACGAGCTACCCCGCCCCAGTGCCTCGCATTGGTACTCAGGTTCTCGTGGGATCTCCACTTGAACGGCTCCCTTGACATCAAGGCGACTGGTTCCCGCAGTTCCGTAGAGAAGCCTGAATCAGACTCACGCCACCTGCACGCCGGACACCGCCTGGGCAGCCTTCAGGGCAACTCCCAGGCTTATCCCGAGGGTTCTGCTCGCCCCCGGTTCTGATGTCATGTACTGGTTCACGACGAGTCAGCGGTGGTTCACTTGCGTTCGTCTTTCTGATCCGTACCTGCCGAGTCTTGCTCGACGTTTCCCCAACGCTCACGACCAGCGCTCTTGACGCCAGCCGCTTGGGGTGGTTTGAAGCCAGCTCCTGACAGCCGACTCCGACGGGCCTACCGTCATCTTCCCTACAGCTTCTACACAAACGGCTGGAAGCATCCCGCTTCCAGCCTCTGTGTGCCTGCGGCACACAGCAGAAGAGCCAGTTGCGCCGCCCCATGGGCACCGGGCGCAGGGCGCGCTCCAGGTGGTTGGTGTCGATGGCCACGGCGGGGTCGCCGAGGTAGACCCGTAGGGCCCCCTCGCGGTGCCGTGCGTACTCGAGCGCCTTGGTCAGCGGGTTGCTAGGGGTGAGGTCCATGCGCTGGCATTGGGCGTGGCACCAGGCGAAGAAGGCGTCGACCTGGGGCCGGGCGTGCGCGATGCGATAGGCCAGCCGCTGCTCGGCGTCGAGCGCGTGGGTGCGTATGTGTTGCTCGATCTCGTACAGCACGCCGATGAGCTGGAGCGCCTCGGCCACCGCTTCGGGCTCGGACGCCTCGGCCGCGACGTACTGGCGACGTGCATGGCCCCAGCACTGCGCGTGGACGACCTCGGGGCGCTCGGC
>JBFGYN010000500.1:0-2252 GCA_041587415.1 Candidatus Competibacterales bacterium
CGTTACGGAGGGCAAGCGAGTTGTCGAGAGCAGCGCCTGGCTCATGGAGGTAGCGAAGCAGTTGGAAGTCCCCATATTGATGTCGGAACAGTACCCGACCGGCCTCGGGCACACGGTGCCGCGGCTTCAGCGAATTTGCGGGCCGGAATCGATCATGGAAAAAATTCACTTTTCCTGCGCCCACAGCGACGAGTGCCGCCGCCGAATCGCCGCGCTGGGTCGAAAGCAAGTCGTTCTCACCGGAATGGAAACACACGTTTGCGTTCTGCAGACGGCGCTGGGACTGATCACGGCGGACTATCACGTATTCGTCGTAGCCGATGCAATCGCATCCCGGAACGTCGAAGACGGCAAGTTGGCATTGGAGCGAATGCGCGGCGAAGGCGTGCGCATCGTGTCGAGGGAAATGGTCGTATTCGAGTGGTTACACAGGGCGGCAACGGATCAGTTCAGGGATATCAGTCGCCGCTATTTACGCTGACGGAGGTTCGCCTCGCCACCTCCATGACGTGTCCGGGCCGGCTCGCACCGTCTACTGAGTCGGGCGAAAACGCGCCATGTCATTCCGAAGCCCGCTGAACGATGTGGGCCAGCGCTTTACGAATGTTGCAAAAAAGGAGTTCGTTGTCGAAGGGCTTTTGCATCAGTGCAATCGCTCCCGCTTCGAGAACGCGCCGACGTTCCGCGCTTCCGATGTCGCCGGACATCATGATGACAGGCAGGTTGGCGGCGGTCTGCACCATGTGCGCCTGAAGGTCCAGTCCGCTCAATCCCGGCAATCGTATATCAACAATCAAGCATCCGGGCCGACCCGGATCGTAGCGATCGAGGAAGCTTTCCGCACTTGCACACTGGACCACGTTGTAGCCAACAGTGGTGAGTAGAAATTCCAGTGCGCGGCGCACTATCGGATCATCGTCCACAAGATAAATGATGGGGCTCTGATCGCACAGGCTGGGCTCGGGGTACGTCATTGGACCACCAGTTCTTCGGAAGTTGGCCCGAACGTCTCAACGAGCGCGCTGGCTGCCAACCGTAGCTTTTTCAATTCATAGGGTTATGGGCGAAATGCGAATACGCACTCACGTGCCGGCTCCTGACTTTCTGCACCCACGTGCAGTAAACGGCGCGATTTTCACTTGTCCAGCGAAACCCGGATGACATGGGAATTTGGAAGGCAAGTTGTGGGCCGGACTAACCCGAATATTGCGTGTGAGGTGGCGAGTTACCGCGCAGGCCGGTGCGCAATCCAGCGCTGTTCTGCAACGTCATGCGTTGCCATCGCGACCGTTGCAATCTGGGCGCCCGGGGGGCCAGCGAGCGCCGCGACAGCGCCAGAACGGCGGGTAAGGTTTGCTGCGCCACCGCACAAGACCGCTGCATTGACCATAGAATATTGACGCAAACGGACGATCTAGGCCGGACGCTGCATCGGGGTCCGGGAATTTCGCGGAGGGCTGCTCAGTCCAGCTTGAGTGGTCGCGCAAAGGTCAATGCGGAACAATGACTTGCCGCGGGATCGCACGAGATGGGTGGACGGAACCCGCGAGAAACCGGATAGCGTTCACGGGGACAGAGTGCTACTCGCTAATAGACTCGGGAGTTCTTGTTTTACCTGAAACAATTGCCCAACGGGAGCGCCCTGGCTTGGTCTCGACGAAAGTTGCGGCGCCGAGTCGAGGGGAGTCAGTGAAAGTCTCGGGAACGCGTATCGAGCCGGCCAAGCAGCAGAGTGAGGTCTTCGAGTTTGCGTGCCAGCAACTGAACCACTCTTCCTTCCCGTTCGATCACACCATCCACCTTCAGCAACCGCGCATTCAGCAAGATGGGACGCTGACGCCGAGTTACAGTTGGCTGTACGATCACGTTGACGTGCCCGGTTTCATCCTCGAGAGTCAAGAAAATGACACCCCCAGCAGTGGAGGGCCGCTGTCGATTGATCACTAATCCGGCTGCGGCGATACGCGTCCCGTGGCTCTGGTGACGCACAAATTCGGCTTGCTGGAGACCACGGCGCTGCAGTGCATCCCGCAACAGACTGAGCGGATGGCGGCGCAAGCTGAAACCGATGCTGGCATAGTCAGCGACCAGTTCCTCGCCAATGCCAGGTGTTTCCAGGGAGGCGATGGGTTCTGGAACATCCATCAGCTCACCGAGCAGCGTCCCGTTCTCGATACCGAGCACGGACCATGCAGCCTGATGACGATGCCCAGCTAGAGAGACAAGTGCATCGGCTCGGCCCAGCGCCTGGA
>JBFGYN010000501.1:0-2244 GCA_041587415.1 Candidatus Competibacterales bacterium
CCTTGTGGGTGGAGGGCATGACGGCGGGGCGTGGCTGGATTGCACTGGCTCTCGTAGTGTTCGCGAGCTGGCGTCCGGCCCGCGTGATGATGGGTGCCTATTTGTTCGGTGGCGTTACGATACTTCAATTTCACGTTCAAGGACTGGGCATCGATCTGCCGTCCCAGTTGCTATCCAGCCTACCGTATTTGGCGACCATCGTCGTACTCGTGGTCATCTCCCGGGACATCAATACGATTCGTCTCAACGCGCCTGCCGCGATCGGCAAGCCATTCCATCCGTCCGCATGAGGACACCGAAACAGAGGCCAGTATGAGAAGAATGACGCGACGAACGACTCGGACAACGGCCCGTGCCGCGGCCATTGCCGCGGCCATTGCACTAACGGGCGTGTGTGCATGGGCAGCGGATCCGCTGAAAGTCGGATTCGTGTATGTCAGCCCGATTGGCGATGCCGGTTGGACCTACCAGCACGATCTCGGTCGTCGGGCAATGGAGACCGCTTTGGGCGACAAGGTCGAGACCAAATTCATCGAAGACGTACCCGAGGGCGGCGAGTCCGAGCGCGTCATCCGCGAATTTGCGGCAGGCGGCTTTGGGCTCGTATTCACCACCTCCTTCGGATACATGAATCCGACCGTGAAGGTTGCCAAACGCTTCCCGAACGTCATCTTCGAGCACGCAACCGGGTACAAGCGCGCCAAGAATGTGGGAACCTACGTGGCGCGGTTCTACGAGGGCCGCTATCTCGCCGGCATCGTTGCCGGCAGCATGTCCGAGACGAACGTCGCCGGGTATGTTGCCGCTTTCCCCATTCCAGAGGTCATCCGCGGAATCAATGCGTTCACTCGGGGCATGCGCAGCGTCAACCCCGACGCGGAAGTGAAAGTCGTCTGGACCAGCTCCTGGTTCGATCCGGGTCGTGAGCGTGAGGCCGCTGACGTGCTGATCGCCCAGGGTGCCGACGTGGTCACCCATCACACCGACTCCACGGCGGTCGTTCAGGCTGCTGAGGAGAAGGGCGTTTGGGCAGTCGGCTACCATTCGGACATGTCGAAATACGGTCCGAAGGCGCACCTCACCGCGGTAACCCATCACTGGGGCGACTTCTACACCCAGATCACTCAAGAGGTTCTAGACGGTACCTGGGAATCGCGGGATGTCTGGGGCGGTATCAACGAGGGCATGATCGATCTTGCTCCACTCAACGAAGCGGTGCCGGAGGCTGTTGCGGCGCAGGTGGCAGAGGCTAAGGAGGCGATCAAGGCCGGTAGCCTGCACCCATTCCAAGGGCCGGTGAGGAATCAAAATGGTGAGGTGGTGGTCGCCGAAGGCGGTGCAATGACCGATGAGCAACTCCTCAGAATGGAATACTACGTGGAAGGCGTGCAGGGCAATCTGCCCAAGTAGCGGCGATTCCATGGAGCAACTGCGATCGTGCCGCCCGCCGGGGCGTGCTGGACTTGGGCCTCTTGAGGTCATGCCTGCCCGCGGGCGGCGTCCAACGAATGCCGCCGCATCAGCGCCTTGCGAGGTCGCCGAACCCGAGTGAAGCAGTGATCGGCGAAACGCAGCTATTCCGCGGATCCATTGCGCATTGTCTGAGTGATCCCGGCGCCGATGTGAGCGGCGGCGGTGTGGAATATTTCGAGGATGGCTTGCTCATCGTCGAAGGGGGTCGGGTGGAGCGGGTGGGCGACGCCGAGCCGCTGCTACGACACCTTCCCTCGGAGTTGCCCTTGACGGACTATTCCGGGCAGTTGATCGTTCCCGGATTTGTCGACACCCACGTCCACTACCCACAGACCGAAATGATCGCCTCCTACGGCGAGCAGTTGCTGGAGTGGTTGACCAAGTACACGTTTCCAACCGAGCAAAGGTTTCAGGATGCCGACCACGCCCGCGGCGTCGCAGATTTCTTTCTGGACGAGTTGCTTCGCAACGGCACGACGACGGCACTCGTGCTCGGAACCGTGCACCCTCAGTCAGCCGACGCGTTTTTCCAGGCGGCCGATGCCCGAAACATGCGAATGCTGGCGGGCAAGGTTCTCATGGACCGGCATGCTCCCGACTTTCTTCGGGACTCGCCGGCGGCCGCCTACCGGGAAAGCAAGAATTTGATCGAGCGCTGGCATGGGCGCGGGCGCCAATCCTACGCGCTGACACCGCGCTTTGCGCCCACCTCGACCGAGGCTCAATTGGAGCAGGTGGGACGACTGGCCGGGGAGCACCCCGACACGTACG
>JBFGYN010000502.1:0-2185 GCA_041587415.1 Candidatus Competibacterales bacterium
CCCCGACCGGGGCGGTTCGTCGTTTGAACGTTAGTGATTCTTTTGGGAAGCAGGTCGCGCCCGGAAAAGTTCGGCGCACCTCTTGAGGTCACCTGCAAAAGCCAATAGATCACGTTCGTTGGCGCGGGGTGGAGCAGTCCGGTAGCTCGTCAGGCTCATAACCTGAAGGTCGTAGGTTCAAATCCTACCCCCGCAACCAAATCTACACGCGTTATCAAACGCTTATTCGCCGCCCTCTGGGGCGGCGTTTGCGTTTCCAGCACCGGTGGAAGCACTGTGGAAGCAGGAGGGGCCGAAGTCCTTCATATCGCTTCGTAAATCGGAGATCGCGGTGAGCGAAGCTTTCAGTGCCGCTCGATCGGGAAGATCCCATCGATGCCGACCGGGATCCCTATTCGGACCGACTCGGGGCGTTCGATCCACTAGCCGAAGACGTCCGTGCTGAGGTAACGCAGCCCGGAATCCACGATGATCGTTGCGACCGTCGCGTCAGGTCCCAGTCTTTCGGCCACACGCAAGGCGGCGACGAGGTTCGCGCCTGTCGATGTCCCCGCGAAAATGGCCTCTTCCTTGGCAAGTAGGCGAGCCATGGCCTTCGCGTCGTCCGTCGAGACCGTGAGAATTTCGTCCACCTCTGCGGGATTCCACAGGGGCGGCAGGAACCCAAGGCCAATGCCTTCGATCTTGTGTGAGCCCGGGGGCCGTCCAGAAAGGACTGCCGACTCGTCGGGTTCCACCGCAACGATGTAGATGTCGCTCTTTTGTCGCTTCAGTGCCCGGCTCATGCCGTGGAGCGAATGTGCCGTGCTGACCGTATGCACGAGAGCATCAATCCTGCCGCCCGTCTGATGCCAAATCTCGTCGCCGAGCCCGAGATAGCCATCCGCCCCATCCTCGTTCTTGAGCTGGTCCGCCCACCAGTGGCCCGGCTGCTCGCTGATTTCGCCCGCCTTGGCGATCATGGCGTTGATCAAATCCTTGGTGATCTTCTTGTTGTCGCTCAGGACGTCGGTGATCTCGGCCCCGAAGGCCCGCATGGTCCGTCGCTTTTCGTCGCTGAAGGCATCCGAGAATGCAAAATGTGTTCTGTAGCCCAGTGCCCGTGCGACAAAGGCCAATGAAATGCCCGTGGTACCGGCGGTATACTCGACGATGGTTCCACCGGGTGGAAGCAAGCCCTTGGCAGCGGCCTGTCCAATAAGCGTTCGGGCCAGTCGATCCTTCATGCTGCCGGTTGGATTGGCGGATTCGAGCTTTGCAACGACCCGAGAGCTTCCCTTCGGCACAATCCGCTGAAGTTCCACGAGAGGGGTGTTGCCGATTGCATCCAGGACAGAGCGCTGGCCCACCATGGCGGTTAGTGCTGTGGCGGGGGCAAGACGTGCAGTGAGACATAGGGTTCGTCGCCTTCGACCCAACTGCCGTGCGGCAGATCCGAGATGTGAAACACGGTGCCAGGCAGCAGGTCGAGGCGCTGGCCGTCTTCATACTGGACAATACCATGTCCCGAGATCACCGTTCCGATATGAGGTGCGTGGCATAGCGCTGTGCCGACGATGGGCGCGTTGTGCAGGGACCATTTCCAGCCAGGCTGATAGGTGGCACGTCCGAACGAAACACCGGCGCAGTGAACGATCTCGAAGCGTCCGTAGGGAAACTCGCGAAGCTCGTCGTGCCGCTCAAAACTTCCAAGGAAACCCTCAGACATCTGACCACCTCGCCAGACCTCGAATACATGGGGATATTACTTCCGATTTCGAGCGCCAGCTAGTTGTCTCTTATGCACAATTTCTGCACCGGCACTGACCGTCCGATGGGCGCTGACGTCGGACACCGGCTAGCCAGGCCACGCAAACCGATTTGCCGCCCGCAAAAAAGACTCCAGCACCGGAGAGAACTTCCTTCCTGGTACTGTCATGGCAGCGATATTACGCTCGACTTGAGGCTTGATGAGCGGCCGCTGCATCAGGCCAGGAAGGCTCACGGAATATTCCGGCATGAAAGCAAAGCCAATTCCTGCAAGGACCATGGCCTGAACCCAGTCTTCTCTCTCCGACCGAAAGCGCGCATACAGCTTGACACCCTCTGCCTGGCAAACCTTCATGACCATCTCGCGCATTTCGCAGGACAACCGATCGACGTAATTCTCGCCGCTGAGGTCCGAGAGACTTACGGCATTTAGCGC
>JBFGYN010000503.1:0-2122 GCA_041587415.1 Candidatus Competibacterales bacterium
CGTGTTCGAAGTCAAGACGCAAGGAGCCGAAGGCGCACCATTCGATCGCGAAAGCTTAGGAGTCGGAGTTGGTGTTTCTGGACTGCCGTATCTCTCGTCTCGTCTTCTCTTGAACGCTCTGAGGGTCCG
This sequence comes from Candidatus Competibacterales bacterium, assembly GCA_041587415.1. Lineage (GTDB taxonomy): Bacteria > Pseudomonadota > Gammaproteobacteria > Competibacterales > JAHEDQ01 > JBFGYN01. The sequence continues at coordinate 130 of JBFGYN010000503.1, forward strand.
CGTGGGGGCGTTCGCGACCTTTGGTGGTGAGTTCGATGTCCAACTGCAGATTGCTTTCCGGCAATAGTCTGGGCCGCGGCCTAACAAGCTGCTGGACTCTGACGGGCGCATTTCACGCGCGTACAACCGCCGGTAGAACAAGCTGATTCGACCCGTTCAGGAGCGCCGCCGGCTGCACTTGTGTAAGTTGCGCCCGCAGGTCAGCAGCAAATCCGTTAGGCATCACAAGCAGGCGGGGAGGGAGCCTCGTTGGGAAGTGACCGCGGGCTGATGCAGCTCCACGTCACAGCGCTTCTTACGCATGATGCCGATGGTAGGCTTCTCAGAGTCAACGAGGCGGGGGGTACGCCAGCTCCTCGCTTCTTCCTCGGGCGCACAGCAGATGGAAACGAGTGGCGGTTTCGGCATGACCTAGCGGCAGATATCGTCGACGCCCTCAACTCCGCTTGTGTGAGGGAACCCGTTCCGACCTCAATTGAGACGGCTCCCGCTCTTGAGGCCTACTACCTCGAAACACTCGCAGCGGCCGCTCCGATCCAGAAGGTGTCGCGCGGTCCCACGTTCAAGTTCCCGACAGACCTACCCAGTGCTGATGGAACAATGGTTGTGACTCCGCAGCACGTTGGCGTCCTTCAAGAATACTTGGGTGAGTGGGTCGGCGACGTAGACAATTGTCAGCCAGTGGTGGCGCTGCTGGAAGGCGAGCAAGCCGTGTCGATATGTGCCTCGGTTAGAATAACGAATAGAGCGTATGAGGCTGGAGTCGAAACGCATTCTGCATTTCGGAGAAGAGGACATGCGGTCAGCGTCGTAGCCAGGTGGGCGGCGGAAGTGCGAAAGCTCGGCTGCATTCCTCTGTACAGCACTTCCTGGAACAACTTAGGCTCACGAGAGGTGGCGGCGAAGCTTGACCTGGTTCCTTTTGGCGTCGATTTCCACGTTACGTAGCTTCTATTTGCGTGATGCTTGAGTTCAAGTTTGAAGTGCAACACGCAAGTACTAATTCGTTATTTCTTTTCATAACATTCTTCCGGGGTGAGGAACGCGTACCGTTTGCGGGGTCGGGAGTTCAGTGCGAGCGCGACGGCATCGCAGTCGGCCTGAGAGATGTGAGCTAGGCTCTGCCCCCGCGGGAAGTATTGCCGGATCAGGCCATTCGTGTTTTCGGAGGTCCCGCGCTCCCAAGAGTGATACGGCGTCGCGAAGTAGAACCGCGCGCCGGTCGCTGCTTCGATCTGTTTGTAGCCGTGGAACTCGGTACCGTGGTCGACGGTGACGGTGCGAACGCGCCGGCCTGCCGTGCGGATCAGCTCTATGGCTTTGCGATTCGTCTCTTCGACGGTGCGGTTCTCGAGCTTTCCGATCAGCACGTAGCCGGTCTTTCGATCGACGAGCGTGAGTAGGCAGTGTCTGTCCTTGGACGAGCCCATCACGGTGTCGCCCTCGAAGTGTCCGACTCGACTTCGGTTCTCGGCTCCTGGAGGCCGCTCAGAGATCGCTCGCTTCCCGGCGAGTCTCCCGCGGCTGTCGTAGCTTCCGTAGCGTTTGAGGCGCTGCTTGGCACGTTGCCTGAGGAGGTCGTACAGGGTGCCTCCGCGAGCTCGGTCCTCCCACACGTAGCGGTAGATCGTCTCGTGGCTGATGGAGAGCAGCCCCGCCCACTTCAACCGCCCTGAGATCTGCTCAGGACTCCAGTACGCTTCGAGAAACGACACAACGAGCGCCCAGTCCTCCCAACCGAACTGACGGTTTCGACGGGAGCGAGAGCGTCTCCAGCGTGCGAGGTCGTCTGCGGTGCTGGGTCGGTAGTAGCCGTCGTTGCGTGAGTTGCGCCTGAGCTCGCGGCTGATCGTGCTCGGAGCCCGGTTCATGGCTCGAGCGATGCGTCGCACCGTGTAGCCTTGTTTACGGAGCGCTGAGAGTTCATACCTCTCTCCTGAGGTGAGCTGGCGGTAACGCCTCATCGAATCCTCCCTGTTCTTCGCCGTTCAAG
>JBFGYN010000504.1:0-2108 GCA_041587415.1 Candidatus Competibacterales bacterium
CATTGCCAATCCCGCTCCATTCACCATGCAGCCGATCGACCCATCGAGTTTGATGTAATTGAGCTCATGGTGGCTCGCTTCGAGCTCCGTGGGATCTTCTTCGTCGTGGTCGCGAAGGTCCTCCAAATCTCTGTGGCGGAACAAAGCGTTGTCGTCGAAATTCATTTTCGCGTCGAGAGCGAGCAGCTCGCCACTGCCCGTGACCACCAGCGGGTTGATTTCCACAAGGCTCGCGTCCAAGTCGACGAATGCCCGGTACAGCGCTTGCAGAAAGCCGACCGCGGAGCGCACCTGCTTGCCTTCCAACCCGAGCCCGAAAGCCAGCTCGCGGGCGTGGTAGGGGCGCAGACCGAGCGCCGGATCGACACTGACTTTTAGTATCTTCTCCGGCGTCTTGGCCGCAACTTCCTCGATCTCCATCCCGCCTTCGGTGGAAGCCATCACGGTGACCTGGCTGGTGGCACGATCGATCAGGAGCCCGAGGTAGAGTTCGCGAGCGATATCGCAGCCCTCTTCCACGTAGACCCGCTTGACCTGTTTACCCTGAGGCCCTGTTTGGTGGGTGACGAGATTCATTCCGATAATTTTAGCGGCCGTGGCTTTGACCTCTTCCACGGACTTGACAACCTTGACGCCGCCACCCTTGCCGCGGCCACCCGCATGGATCTGTGCTTTCACGACCCAAATCGGCCCGCCGAGCTCCTGTGCTGCACTTCCCGCTTCTGCGGGCGTAAAGGCTACCTTTCCCCGTGGCACGGCTACGCCGTACCGGGACAACTGCGATTTCGCTTGGTATTCGTGAATGTTCATGGCGCCGCTTCGCTGAGGGGTTGTTTGGGGTTAGTCCGGCATCAATACCGACAGATTCTGGTGCATGCGAGCCCGCTCCGCGATGCGCTCACCGACGCCGCGTGCAAGCTTGCAGATTCGCATACTACCTCAGCTCTGCCTGTCGGTGCCCTACCGAAATTCGGTAGGGGTCCGCCCCACCGTGCCATTCGATGGCACTCAAAGGCCGGCAACAGCCACGGAAACTCCACATCCAGCGTCCAATCACGCAGCCGAAACCTCCTCCGCCGATCGTCCCACCAGTTCCCTGTAGACGTCCGGGTCCGTGGCGCCCTCCGTTCCAACAACCAGGACGCGACTGCCTGCATCCAAGTCCAACGCTTCCCCCAATTGGTCGCGCTCACGCGCCATCAATGCCCCGGCCAAACCGGCAACCGCGGATTCGCCGGCGACGACTGGTTTGTCACCGTCGAATCCGCTGGCCAATATGCGCATGCATTCCACGGCCGCCTCGTCCGCTATTGTCAGCACGTCGTCGACACCCTGCTCCAGAATCTCCCAGGCGAGCAGGGACACTTCACCGCAGGCCAAGCCAGCCATGACGGTATCGAGATCGCCCGCTAGGGCGACCGGTCGTCCAGCCTCGATGCTGGCGTAGATGCACGCGGCGCGATCTGGCTCCACCACGACGATTCTCGGGCAATCGATTCCGAAGCGATCCCGGAACGTGGCGATCACCGCTGCCGCGAATCCACCCACCCCTCCCTGCAGAAAGATGTGCGTGGGCAGGCGCTGCGGGCGCAACTGAACAATGCATTCTTCCGCCAGTTCGGTGTATCCCTGCATGACGTATTGCGGGATTTCCATGTAGCCGGGATACGAGGTGTCGGAAACCACCACGCGGTCAAATCGAGCCGCATCCTCCGATGCCTGCCTGACGGAATCGTCGTAATTGCCAGCGGTACGGATGACCTGGGCACCGAAGCGCTCGATCGCGTGCCTGCGTCCTTCACTGACCGTCTCATGTATGTAAATGACACAACCACAGCCGAATTGGTGTGCGCCCCAGGCGACCGACCGCCCGTGGTTGCCGTCCGTGGCGCAGGTCACGGTGACGTCACCGCAAATGCCTCGATGGCGTCCGCTTAGCAGGTCCGCTGTCGTTACGCGCTTCCCGGTTCGGGCAGCAATGACCCAAGACGGCTCCCCGCTTGCGGATCCCATGATACGACACCGATCATTCCTGCCATGCGATTCTCGTCTCCAATTCATTGATTATTCGGCGTAGTGAGGTTTTGCGGAGGTGGGAATTATATCAG
>JBFGYN010000505.1:0-2021 GCA_041587415.1 Candidatus Competibacterales bacterium
GACGCAACCGGGCTCGACGCGGACCTCATGCAAGTGGTGGCGAAAGAGTTCAACTACTCGGAGACGGCATTCGTGCTGCCACCCGAAGACGCGAGCTCTACACGCAAGCTGCGGATCTTCACACCGTTCCAGGAACTGCCCTTCGCGGGTCATCCGACAATCGGGACGGCGATCGTGCTCGCCGCAATCGGGGAGTTATCGCCCAGGGGCGAACTGCTGGAGATCGTATTCGAGGAAGGCGTCGGCAAAGTTCCGGTCGCCGTCCGTTTTCGCGACGGTGAGCCAACTTACGCCGAGCTGAGCACGGCGCAGCTCCCCCAGCGCCACGCGGCTCCGAGGGTGGAGGAGGTCGCGCCAATGCTGGGATTGACCGCAGACCAGTTCATCGGGCCTCCATTCGAGCCGGAAGTGGTTTCCTGCGGCGTCCCATTCCTGCTCGCGCCGCTGGATAGCCTCGAGGGCGTGCGCAAAATCCGATTCCGAGCTGAGATGGCCGAAGAGACATTGGCCGAACTGCACGCCAGCGGGGTATACGCCTTCTGCTTCCGGCCCGGATCTGATTCGGCTGATATTCAGGCACGCATGTTTGCGCCCGGACTGGGTGTTCCGGAGGACCCCGCGACCGGCGCGGCGGCGGCGGCACTCGCCGGCTACCTTGCGGCTCGCCAGGCCGAAACGTCCGGGGCGTGCTCGTGGACACTGAATCAGGGTTTCGAGATGGGCAGGCCGAGCATGATCCGTCTGAGTGCGGCGTGGCAGGGTGGACGAATCGTGTCGATCCGAGTCGGTGGAGCATCTGTTCTTATCTGCCGGGGCGAAATTGAGATCCCAAGCTGAGTTCGATCGGAGTTCCGCCTGGATTGAGTCGGAATCGGATGCCGGCTTGGCCCGTGCAGCCAATGCCGCGATACTGCTCCGCATGGAGTTGCTTCCGCAGTGGGCTCGATTGCACAGTGTCCCCGGCATTCTGATCGATGCCGCGTGCAAGCAGGCGCCGGAACAAACGATGGAGACCGCATGCAAAGCATGATTGGGGTCGCGATTTTGGCCGCCGCGGCTTCGATCTCAGCGCGTGCCGGTGAAGCCGACGTCGTGGGTGCCGAGGCGGCCGTACAGGCCGACGGCACATACCGATTCGACGTGACCGTGCGCCACAGTGACCAGGGTTGGGACCACTACGCAAACCGATGGGAACTCGTGGCGCCCGACGGGACCACTTTGGGCACTCGGACTCTGCTGCACCCGCACATTGCTGAGCAGCCGTTTACCCGAAGCCTGTCGGACGTCGAGATTCCACCTGAATTCACCGAGGTGACGATTCGGGCAGGCGACTCGGTCCACGATTTCGGCGGCGCCGAGCTAACCGTGCCTCTGCCGGATCGCCAGTGACGGCGACTTTCAGACAGGCGCAATGAGCGCGGTCGTCGCGCTACCAGGCCTCACTTTTTGTACGCCAGAACTGAGCCGCTAAACTGGACATAAAATTCTACCGATCAACCATCTGCGAGCTAGCCGAAGGCCGCCCTGGTGAAATATCCGGGCTTCTCTAAAGCGGCCCCTGATGTCAAGGGTCCTGTATTTCTTCGGGAGATTGAATTCTCCTAGCTTTGAATCCAATAGCTGGATCAGAGGGTCTTCAGGCTTCTCTTCGCGGTCGCTACGCGCCGCATCATGTGTTCGGAGGCGCTGGCCTCAATCTAGGTTCACGGGATTTGAGTCCCAAGCCCGAAACGAGGTCCAGCGTTCCGAAACCCTCCGTATCCAGTTGAACTCAATTGCTGTAATCGGTGTTAGCGTTCAGTTTAATGGCGCGAGTCTCAGGCCCGCTGCCAGTCGAACGGCTCGCCCGTGAGCCAGATCCGATGAAGGATCATCGCCATCTTCCTGGCAACGGCCACCTTCGCTTTGCCCGCGCCCTTCTTGGCTTGGAGTCTCAACCCCCAACGCTTGAGGGCACAACTCTTTCGGGTGCGTGTGAGCAGCACGTGGGCGGCCTCCACCAGCAGCCAACGTAATAGCCC
>JBFGYN010000506.1:0-2004 GCA_041587415.1 Candidatus Competibacterales bacterium
AAGGTCGCAGGTTCAAATCCTGCCCCCGCTACCACGTTCTGAAAAAGGCGCCCGGCGGGTGGCTTTCGTGCGTAGGGAACTAATGTGTCGGCCTGGGGTCGACTATTGAGAGTGGGCCTGAGGGCCCACTTTTCGTTTGCGGGAAGGAAATGGCGCAATACAGCCGAGAGCTGCATGAGCTGTTCACTCCGGTGGTTGAATCCATGGGGTACGAAGTGGTTGGGGTGGAATACCACCCTAACAGCAAGAACCGGCTCGTCCGGGTATACATAGACCGCGAGGACGGTATCACCGTTGACGATTGCGCTGAGGTGAGCCATCAGGTCAGCGGATTGCTCGATGTGGAAGAACCGATCTCGGGCACCTACACGCTGGAGGTGTCCTCTCCGGGGTTGAATCGGCCGCTGTTCCTGTTGGCCCACTTCAGGCAGTTTGTCGGGGCAAAGGTTGCCTTGAAATTGATTCGCCCGGTTGTCGATCACGCGGGGCGTAAACTCACAGGGATGATCGTGGCGGTGGAAGGCGACAGCGTACTGATCGCAATCGGCGATAAGCGGTTGGCGGTTCCCTACGAGCTGATCGACAGCGCGCGCCTGGTGCCGGAATGGTAGATTTGAGCAACTGAAGTCGAAAGACGGGTGACGATGAGCAAAGAAATTCTGCTGGTCGTGGACGTCGTGTCCAACGAGAAGGGCGTCGCCAAGGACGTGATATTCGAGGCGATCGAGGCGGCGCTCGCCTCCGCCGCAAAAAAGCGTCTGCCGAGCGAGAGCGATGTTCGCGTGGAAATCGATCGACGCACGGGGGAGTATTCGACGTTCCGCCGCTGGGAAGTGGTGGCCGACGACGCCATAGAAGTGCCCGAGCGGCAGATCTCCGTGTCGGCGGTCCGTGAGGAAGATCCGAACGCCCAGGTGGGCGAATTCATCGAAGAACCGGCGGAGAACGCCGACTTCGGCCGTATTGCCGCACAGACCGCGAAGCAGGTCATCGTTCAAAAGGTGCGCGAGGCCGAGCGCATGCAGGTGGTCGAGGCGTTCTTGCCGCGCAAGGGCGAAATGGTGAACGGCGTCGTCAAGCGCCTGGATAGGGGTAATGTAATTCTCGATCTTGGCGGAAACGCGGAAGGCGTGATTCTGCGGGAGCACATGATTCCGCGCGAATCAGTCCGGGTTGGAGACCGTCTCCGAGGGTATTTGTACGACGTTCGTCCCGAACCTCGCGGGCCGCAGATATTTATCAGTCGTGTCCTTTCCGAGTTGGTCGTTTCCTTGTTCGAGCTGGAAGTCCCCGAAGTCGGACAGGGTTTGATCGAAATCAAGGGCGCTGCAAGGGATCCGGGCATCCGGGCGAAAATCGCCGTGCAGAGCCACGATCGGCGCGTCGATCCAGTGGGGGCTTGTGTCGGCATGCGTGGCTCGAGAGTCCAAAGCGTTTCCAACGAGCTTGCCGGGGAGCGCGTCGACATCGTCCTCTGGGACGAGAATCCTGCGCAGTTCGTGATCAATGCCATGTCCCCGGCGGAGGTGCGGTCCATCGTCGTGGACGAAGACAACCACAGCATGGATATCGCCGTCGACGAGGACAAGCTGTCGCTCGCCATCGGCCGCGGCGGCCAGAATGTGCGTTTGGCAAGCGAGCTTTCCGGTTGGATTCTCAACGTGATGACCGAGGATCAGGCCGCCGAGAAGGTCGACAACGAAGCCGGAGAGACCGTCAACGAGCTCATGGAGCAGCTGGGTGTCGACGCCGAACTCGCCGCCATCCTGGTGGAGGAGGGGTTCTCGACCGTCGAAGAGGTGGCATATGTGCCCACACACGAAATGTTGGAAATCGAGGGCTTCGAGGAGGACTTCGTGGAAGAACTGCGCAGTCGAGCCCGTGATGCGCTCCTGACTCATGCAATCGCGGTCGAGGAGCAAATCGAGACGGCCGAGCCCGCCGCCGACCTTTTGGAAATGGATGGGATGGACGCGGACCTTGCTCAGAGACTGTCGGCGAAGG
>JBFGYN010000507.1:0-1967 GCA_041587415.1 Candidatus Competibacterales bacterium
AGCGCCCTGGACGAAAAGTTGTGGCCGTAGCGACAACTTGAGTGAACAGCAAGTCAGGGCGAGCGAGAAACCGCCAGGGCCGCGGTAGGCCTCTGGCGGCGGTACACTTCTTACGCCAGAACTGAGCCGCTAAACTCAACATAAACTCCTACCGATCAACCACCTGCGAGCTAGCCGAAGGCCGCCCTGGTGAAATATCCGGGTTAGTGCCAAAACGCATTGCAGAGAGCCGGCTCGCACGATTCGCAACGTGTTCCTTCGGTCGGAATCCTGAATTTGGCCAATGAGTCACAGGCTCCAACCTGAACGGGCTGAACGCCCCTGCAGGCCTTCCTGCCCTGGCGGGTGCCGGTCCATCCTGAGCGGCTGCTCCCACCGACCGAAGCGCACGTCATCGACCCCATTTCCCCTGCTTTCTTACGCTCCGGACCCGGAGTTAGAACGGGGAGATCACGAAAATGGCGGATCCGCTGCGCCGGATCGGCACTACGCCCTATGTGCGCTTTGGCTGCCGCCTGCCAGCAGCTTCAGGATTGCGTCCGCGGCGGCGGCGCCTGCGTCGCAACGAAGTTCACGGTGCATGAGAGCGAATTGGGTCAGGGTCTCGGCGCAGGATTCGTCGTTCGTCAGGAGCTCAGTCACCTTCGCCGCAACAATTTCCGGACGCACGTCGTCCTGGAGAATTTCCGGCACCAGTTCCTTGCCCGCGTACAAGTTCGGCATCGCAACGTAGGGTACTTTCAGCAACCGACGGAATACGAGGTAGCTGAGTCTGGATACGCGATAGACGGCCACGAAAGGCCGGCCGATCAGTGCCGTCTCCATGGTTGCAGTTCCGGAGGCGACGACGCCGACGTCAGCGGCAGTAATGGCCGTGCGAGCTTCTCCGTCGAGGACACGAATCCAATTTTCATCGCCGGCGGTCATGGAACGGATGCGATCGAGAATCTGGGCAGTCGCGCACGGGATCACCGCACGCAGATCGGGGATCTGCTCGCGGAGCAAGCCCGCGGTCCCGATCAGATCAGGTGCCAGTTGCTCCACTTCGCGGCGCCTGCTGCCGGGCAACAGGGCAAGGACCGTCGAGTCCAGTGGGATCGCCAAGGCGCGCCGAGCGGGACCTCGGGGATTCTCGGAGTCGATCTGATCGGCAAGCGGGTGACCTACGAAATGCACCGGAACCTGGTGGCGGCGATAGAATTCTGCTTCGAATGGAAACAGCGTCAGCATGAGATCGACGGACCGAGCGATACTGCGGATTCGCCCCTGGCGCCATGCCCACACGGTGGGACTGACGAAATGGGCGCTGAGAATACCTGAGCGCCGAAGCCGGCGTTCCAGGGGAAGATTGAAGTCCGGTGCATCGACGCCGATGATCACGTCGGGTGGGTCGGACAGAAAGTGCGCGACCAGCTTTCGGCGAATGGACAGCAATTCCGGAAGATGGCCGAGCACCTCCGACAGCCCCATTACCGAAAGCCGCTCCATGGGAAACAGCGAGCGACACCCCTGAGCGACCATTTGCGCACCGCCTATACCCTCGAATCGGGCATCTGGCCGGCGCTCGCGCAGGGCGGCGATGAGTGTGGCGCCGATGGTGTCGCCCGATGGCTCTCCCGCTACTATTCCGACGCGCATGGATTCGAGAGGATCAGCGAACGATTCCCCGTCCGCTTGCGCGAATGAACTCTGCGAGCAGTTTGGCTTCCCGATGGTCGGCGCCTAAAGCATCGATGCGCTCTAGCGCCTCGTCGAGTAGCAAGCTCGATCGATACAAGAATCGGTAGGCGCGACGGATGGCCGCGATGGCGTCCTCCGTGAATCCACTTCGCCGCAATCCGACGCTGTTGATTCCGTGCGGCGCGACCGGATCGCCGGCCACCGTGAAATAGGGGGGCACGTCTCGACGAATGGCGCTCCCCATGGAGCAGAATGAGTGCGCACCGACGCGGCAGAACTGGTGCACG
>JBFGYN010000508.1:0-1944 GCA_041587415.1 Candidatus Competibacterales bacterium
CCTTCCATGTAGCGACGGAACTCCGGAGAGAATGCGTACGGGTTTTCCTTCCACCAGTCGAAGACGCCTTGGAGGTTCATCAGGTGCGAGAAGCCTTTTTCCTCAGCCAGCAGTAGGCCTCGTTCTCCGGTGCCGTTGTTGGTGGCGTCGAACAACGAATCAACTCTGCGTCCTGGGCTACCGCAATGTTCCCCTGAAAAGGTCCGGTGCGGATCGGAGGCGGCTGTCAACCGTAAGCCCCGGGTGTCTGTTTCCGGCCAATAGAAGACTTCCGGCGTGTTCTTCAGTACGTTCACCAAATCCACGCGGCGGGGAACGATTCCATGGCTGAAGGAAGATTTGAGCTTGGCGACTTTCAGCTTCGATCGGGTAACGTCTTGCCAGATGCGTTCATCGGCTACGAGACTCACGGTGAGCTCAATGCGGACCGGTCAAACGTCATCGTTTACCCGACCTGGTATGGCGGAACGCATGAAGCGAATCGGGGCGCCATCGGCGATGGCCGGGCGCTGGATCCCCGTGAGTACTTCATTGTTGTGCCCGATCAGTTCAGCGACGGCTACTCGTCATCGCCCAGCAACATGTCAGCGCCGAATGATCGAATGAGGTTCCCCCTCGTTACACCCTACGACAACGTCGAGGCCAGCCGGCGCCTACTTTCTGAGGCATTCGGTATCGAGTCCATAGAATTGGTCGTCGGGTTCTCGATGAGCGCGCAGCAGGCTTTCCACTGGGGTGCGATTCACCCTGAATTGGTCCGCCGCATCGCCCCAATCTGTGGATCTGCGAAAACCTCGCCGCATGACTGGCTACATCTCGAGTCCCTCAAGCTCGCGCTTCAAGCCGATTCTGCGTGGCGGGATGGCGAGTACGATGAGCAGCCACAAAGGGGGTTCCGTGCCTTTATCACGGCGACTGCCGCTTGGTTTGCCTCACAGAACTACTACCGGAACGGCAACCATTTGAGTTTCGGCGGGCAGCAGTTTGAAGACATGGAGTCCTTCCTCGATGGTTTGGTCGCGGCGTTCAGCTACTGGGATGCGAATGATCTACTTTGCATGCTGGCGACCTGGCAATCCGCTGACGTCAGTGCGCACGAGCGATTCGCGGGCGATCTGTCAGCCGCGCTTGGTGCGATAAGTTGTCGGGCTATGGTCATGCCGTGCCGAACCGACCTCTATTTCCCTCCCGAGGACAGCGAGCTTGCCGTAGCGATGATGCCAAATGCAGAGCTACGGGTGATCGAGTCAGACTCCGGGCACCTGGCGGGATTACCTGGCCTTGCCACAGCGGAAGACGACGCGTTCATTGACAGTGCGCTAAAGGAATTGCTGTCTCGATAGGGATGGGAAGCCTGCTGCGACGTACAAGTCAGCACTCTGCCTCGTAAGCAGACGCTTCGGTGATCAGGCGAGGTTCGACTCCGTGCCAACACCTGGAGTGGCAAGCGAGCTTGGATTACCTGGATGGATCAACTGAGGCAATCGGGCTAGGCGAAGAGGCCGTCTTTGGTGAGACCGCCTTTGAACACCCGCAGCCGATCGTGCTGCTGCAGAATCCGGATGTCGCGCAGCGGATCGCCGTCGACGACCACCCGCAACGGCGGGCAGGCCATGGACCCGTCGGGCGCCCTCGGGATCACTGCAGCGGCGTCGCCCGCAAGCTCTTCAAGAACTCGATGATTTCCGCCTGCTCCCCGGACGACAGAGCGAAAAAGGCATCGCGTTGAGCCCGGCCATCTCCGCCATGAAAGTGAATCGCCTCACTAAGGGTTGTCAGATCGCCGCGGTGCCCATAGGGATCTGAGTTTCCGGCGTCCCAGAGCTTTCGAGTTAGGAACTCGTTCGTTGGCCTTGGTTCATCCGGAACAGTGAAATCCTCCGGATCCGCAAAGCCCGCGAGCGTCCCTTGGGCAACCTGCTCATTGTTGAAGTGATCGAAGTC
>JBFGYN010000509.1:0-1912 GCA_041587415.1 Candidatus Competibacterales bacterium
CCTGTTCCTCCAGCACCTTGCGAACGTCCGCCTCGGGATAGCCCTTTGGGATGCGCACCGGAAAGGTGACGAGAACCCTGTCGACCTCATCGAGCGCGTCGATGAGGTCGTCCGCCACCGCTTCGGGCGAGTCCCGCTTTACCGGACGCCCGCACTGGTCGCAATAGAGATCCGCGGCCCGGGCGAGCAGGAGCTTCAGGTGATCATTCAATTCCGTCATCGTGCCGACGGTGGAGCGCGATGTGCGCACCGGATTGGTCTGGTCGATCGCGATGGCTGGCGGAATGCCGTCGATACGGTCGACCCGTGGCCGATCCATTCGGTCGAGAAACTGCCGCGCGTACGGCGAGAATGTCTCGACGTAGCGACGCTGTCCCTCCGCGTACACGGTATCGAAGGCGAGTGAGGATTTCCCGGAGCCACTGACTCCAGTAATCACGACCAGCTCGTGGAGTGGAATGTCCAGGTCCAGGTGCTTGAGATTGTTCTGGTGCGCGCCGCGAACGGCAATGTGGGGTATCGAGTGGGGTCTAGTCATGTAGTTGACAGGAAACAAGGCTGGCCGGCCAGATCGGGCTGACACCCGCGCCGCCCCCCTTTCACGGCTCGTTCGGTGTCAGCCCGCCTGGTACAGCGCTACGTTTTCTTTAACAGGAAAAAAAACTTGCCGCCATCTTCTCGGGAATCGAGGAGTTCGTTTCCGGTCTGCTTGGCGAAGGCCTCAAAGTCCTTCGTGGCACCCGGATCAGTTGCAATGATGTGCAGGACTTGTCCTGACTCGATTCCCGCCAAAGCTTTCTTGGCCTTCAATATGGGCAGGGGACAGTTGAGGCCGCTTGCATCCAATTCGGCGTCGAACTCGGTCATGTACGGCCCTCCGCACTGTTCGCCCAGACGTCGCACGATTCCGTCGCCGCCGGCCGTGACGTATCACTCGCTATTGGTCTAGTCAGCAACTCGCTGCCTCAAGATTGTTCCGCCAAAATCGGGCCAGTCAACGACCGCCCGGACCGGGACCACGCTTCAACGCCACCCTGGAGATTGAAAAACAAACTCGAGGCCATGCGTGCGGCCATGAAACTGCACGCCTGGGCCGAACGCGCGCCACTCTGGCAGTAGAAGACGACCTTGCTTTCGGTACCCATATCGTCGGCCTGGCTGGGAAGAAGATGCAGCGGCATCATTTCTGCGCCCGCAATGACTCCGTTGGCCGTTTCGTTCGAATTCCGGACATCCACCACGCGAATGTCTTCCCCCGTTTCGATCCACGCGTGTAGCGTGTCTGCGTCTACTTGTCGAAACATCTCGCGGCATGCCTCCCATTTGCTGTTCGAGTCGTTCGTAGTGTGTGGTGCAAAATGCCGTAGAGGCGGAGCGCTTCGACGGCATTTTCGAGTTGAGAAAGCGACTGCAGCCTCTCGCACCGACACGGAATTAAGAAGCGTCCGGCTTGGATATGCAAGTTTTCGTGTACCAAGCGCACCCAAAAGGAGGCCGCGAGGAACTGGATTCGTCGATGAAAATCATGGCGAGAAGCACACGCTGCCGGGCGCTCCGGGACGGCAGCGCACCGCCCGACGAACGCCGGTGATGCCGCTCGTGCCCAATCGTCATGGGCCGCGACGAGGAGCGTACCGCGAAACCTTTCCCGGTAACCTCTGTCCACAATCAAGAGATCCGAGCCAGTTGCGACGACCCGCGCATGATCGGGCCTAGCTTGTCAACTCAATCGCAGATCAGACCGCCTTTCGCTGGTATTGAACGATTGAGGTCGATACGGTGGTCGAGGCTCCGTAATCGTATTACCGTTGTCCGAGGCAATGACGACTCATTCAATCCATTGCGCGAAGATACAGATATTCGACATGCTCCCTCACTTGATCTTGTCCGTTTCCCTGACCGTAGCAGCTAC
>JBFGYN010000510.1:0-1864 GCA_041587415.1 Candidatus Competibacterales bacterium
CCCTTTTCGACCCATGTGACCGCAGAGCGCGAAGACAAGAATGATCGCCCGTTCGATGAGATCGCCGTGGTAGAACCGACCCCAATTGGAAGTGGGCATATTGACGGCACCTCCGGCAGTCGCAAATTCACGCGCCAGGTACTGGATCATTGGCGCGGAAACGCCGGTCACCCGGCTCGCTTGCTGGGGCGTAAAATTCCCGTCGAGGTGTTCCCGAAGCAGCTCGCACAAGGGTCGAACCACTACCTTGCCGGAAAGAGTTTGCACCGGATAAGATCCCTGCAGCGCGGGCGTGATGCCATTCAGAGCGAGAGTCTTGCGCGGCGCCTCGACGACGCGGCCCGATGCTTCGTCGTAACAATAGAACACGTCGTCGCGGCCCCCCTGTTTGAGATCCCGCTCGCGCAAGAAGCTCCCGTTATCGGCGCGCACCAACAGCGGCAGGTCGGTCTGCTCTTGGACGAACTCCTTGCGGTAAAGTTTCTCGCTGAGAATGGTCTGGGCCATGGCGAGAGCCAGGGCGGCGTCGGAACCCACCTTTACGGGTATCCAAAGATCGGCATGAACGGCCGAAGCGTTGTAATCGGGCGATATGGCAATGACACGGGCACCGCGATAGCGCGCCTCGGCAATATAGTGGAAGTTGGGAATATTGGTGTAGGCGGGATTGCCTCCCCAGACAAGGATCATGTCGGCATAGAGCCAGTTGTCCGCTGAATCGGCAAACATGATCTTTCCCACGGTGATGGCCGCACCCTGGTGGTCATCGCCGATTTCCACGTTCGGCGTGGGGCTGGGAGAACCCAAGGCTTCGAAGAAGGCATTGGGCCCCAACCCCTCGCTTGCCTGGCTGTAAACGCGCGTGCCGCCGGCCTGGACGACCGCCTCGGGACCGTCCGCCGTCAAAATATCCAGCAGGTTATCGCTAATTTCGCTCAGGGCTTGATTCCAGCTGAGCCGCTGCCAGCGCCGGCCGCCCCGCTCGCCCACGCGCTTCAATGGGTATTTGATCCGTGTCGGATCGTACATGCGCTGCGCATAGCACACGCCCTTCTGGCAACCGCGTGGGTTCGCATCGGGCGCATCCGGGTCGTTCGGTGCGGGGTAATTGGCCACCTGTTCCTCTCGGAGCACGATCCCGTCTTTGACGTAAAGATTGAAATTGCATGCGCGCTGATACCAACAGTTCGTGAGATGGGACGACTTCACGATCCGGTCCCACTGCCAAGATTGCTGCCGCAACGTTGCAATGTCGTAGGGGGAATCTGCTAAAGAGTGATTTTCCAGCGCGGTCAAGCCGCTCAATTCCAACTGAAGCGTGGCCAAGGTCAACCCTCCTAATACCGATGAGTGTTACTGGAGTCTATCCTTCCTAAAACGGCCGGCCCATGGGGGCCTTGAAACTGCCCGTGGTAAATTTCCGCAGCAGCCGCTCTATGGTCTGACCGTAGGGCTTAGGACTGCCAGCAACCGAGATGGCTCGCGCTAACCAATCCTCGCAGTGAGTGCAGCGATCACAACCTTGCCGGCAGTCCTTCTTGCAAAAAAAATCGATGAAACCATCCAGGCGTCGATTGTCCACGGAAATGGGAAATTCCCCGAAGGGCTCCACTCCATCGAAGCCGATGACAAAATCGTTGAGCGGCCCGTCGTATTTCCTGTTTGTGTAGGCGGCCATCGCCCGAAGAATCCACTCGCGGCCCTTCTCGCGGCCCGCAAGTTTGAACTCTGCGAAGCCGAGCTCTTCGTAAACGTGGACGTCCTCCGGACGGATCCATGGAGCTTTCATCAGTTCCACGGGCCGCGTCGATTTGATCTGTGTGCATTTGGCAAACGAATAGTCGATGTAGCATCCTCGGTCGAG
>JBFGYN010000511.1:0-1835 GCA_041587415.1 Candidatus Competibacterales bacterium
CCCCGATTGACCAGATCACCCGTGAACCAGAGCCGGTCTTTCGATGGGTCGAACCGAACTTGGTCCAGGAGCTGTCGGAGCGGATCGTAACAACCCTGAACATCTCCAATCGCGTAGACAGTCACGCGTCAACGCCCCGAAACCCGAGCAGTCGAAGCAGGCGGCAAACCGAGGTCGCCGATGGCCCAAGCAATTGGGAAAAGAGCGTGCTCGCCTGCTCACGCACGTCGCCCCCCCCCTCGAGGCTCGGCGCGAGACCGATCAGTACCGCACCACTCAGTGCAGCACTCCGGGACGCGCCAGGGTGAACGCGCGGATCTCGGCGTCGAATTCGTGGCCGTCGTCCGCCAGCATCTGGTAGCTTCCACGCATGCTGCCGACCGGAGTTTCCAGAAGCGAGCCACTGGTGTAGCGGTAGGACTCTCCGGGCCGCAGATGCGGCTGCTCACCAATCACACCGTCGCCCCGAACCTCCCGTATCCGGCCATTTGCGTCGGTGATGATCCAATGGCGAGACAACAGTCGAGCCGAGATCGACCCCTCATTGCGGATCGTTATGGTGTAGGCGAACACGAATCGGTCGGACTCGGGCTGAGACTGAGCCTCCAGATACCTGGAGCGCGCCTCGACGGAAACCTTGTAGTCCGGCTTGCGGGTCATGGTGGTGTTCAGCATTTTTCAGGCGCCCAACGGCGGCAAGCTGACACGCGAATGCCGGCGCTGCGTGAAGGACATTGCCGACTCTTCCCGTGGTCGACCCGCATGTCTCCGACCAGTCGGGATGATGCGTCGGGATTCGAAATTATCACAGAGAGATGGCCAGGGCACACCTTCGAGCGCGCGAGACGGGTGCCCAGAACCGGCATAAGACCAGGATTCGTGCACGGTCACACGTCACGACCCACGAATACGAGCAAAAGCATCTGCATTCCAAAGGCCTAGTAGTGCCCTGAAACAACATTTGGGCGGGACTGCATTCTACCGAATCCCTGCTCATCCTGTCGCGCTACAACTGCTATACAGAGAGGGTAAACACAATCGGGGTAACGCACATGTATTTACGCCATGGTCCGAGCGGAGACCTAGTGGAGATCTTGGAGATGGATCGACTGGTCAATCCCTGCCAAGGCCGCGTCTCGGGAAGATTCCACAGCGGCGAGGAACTCCAGGACCCGATGGATTTCCGCAAGGAGGAACTGCGGTTTCCTTCCGGCGAGACGCTGCCGGCATGTTGGACCAATCCCGCCTATCGTGAAGACCGCCACGTCGCCTGAGAGCGCCTACTCAGGAATCGTTACGGCCCGACTGCGCGAGCCGATCGGCAAGGCGAACGAATGAAGCCACGTTTAGGAGCTCTGGACGCAGACTGGGATCGATCCCCGCTTGCGTCATCTCGTCCGCCGAGAGCAGCCCGTGCAGGCTGTTTCGGAGTGTCTTGCGCCGCTGCGCGAAGGTTGCCCGAATGACGCGGTCCAGCGCCCCCTCGTCCTGAGCGCTCCACGGCAATTTCTGGTAGGGGGTGAGGCGGACGAAGGCCGACTCGACCGCCGGCGCTGGACGAAACGCCTTTGGGCCCACGGTGAACAAGCTCTCGACTTTACAGCGGTACTGCACCGTGACCGACAAACGCCCGTAGGTTCTGCCGCCGGGTTGAGCCGCCATTCGTTCCACGACTTCACGTTGCAGCATGAAGTGCATGTCGCCGATACAGCCTGCCTGACCCAGCAAATGAAACAGCAGCGGGGTGGAGATGTTGTATGGCAAATTGCCGACCAGCCGCAATGGCAAACCGGTATTGAGAGAGCAGAAGTCGAGGGCCATCGCGTCGGCCTGGA
>JBFGYN010000512.1:0-1541 GCA_041587415.1 Candidatus Competibacterales bacterium
ATCGTCCTGGCTTTCGTCGCCTTGGACCGCGCTGTTGCGGGCGCCGGAGATCGGTCGCTACTGCTCGCAACCACTTCGGGAATAGTTCGTTCCGGCCTACTGGACGAGCTTTTGATACCGTTCGAGGCGATCGGCGATTACCTCGTCAAGGTCGTCAACGTTGGCTCAGGCGAGGCATTTTTGATGGGCCGGAACGGGGACGTGGATGTGCTTCTCGTGCCGTACTCGTCGGCGAGTGAGAAGTTTCTTCGCGACGGCTACGGCGTGAATGGGCGATCCGTGATGATCACGGACTACGTCGTCGTCGGCCCAGCCCCGGATCCGGCTCGCATCCGGAACGCCTCTGACGTCAGGATCGCTTTCGCGAAGCTTGCACTTGGGCGAGCGGACTTCGTTTCACGTGGTGACGGCTCGGCGACACATCTCAAGGAACGCCAAATTTGGCGCGCAGCGGGTGTCGACCCCCTGGGCGACTGGTACCGTGAGGCGGGGCCTGGCATGGCGCAAGTGCTTCGGATCGCCGATGAACTGAATGCGTACACCCTTACGGACCGCATTACCTGGCTGTCGGTCAGCGGTAGATCACGACTCGAAATTCTGGTCGAGGGTGATCAGCTGCTTCGAATTCCGTACGCAATGATCGCCGTCAACCCGGCACGATTCAGGGACTCGAACTATTTGGGTGCCATGCACCTCATCGCTTGGATGACATCGTGGCAAGGCCAGGCCATCATTCGGGAGCATAGGATGCGCGACCAGCGACCGTTTTCGCCGCTCGCGATCCCGCAAGGAAAGCCCTGAACAATTCCATCTGGGAATCGCAGGGCACGGAAAACGAAAATGCGGTTTCCGTTTTTCTCCCAGAAACAGCATGTTGTTGTGTCGATTGGGTGTGACACAAGCTTGTGCCACACGCAATCTCTGACTCAATCGGATATTGCTTAGGAGCACCGCATGCAGAGCCTCTCCGATGCCACCGCGGAAGCGCTCCATCTGTTGGTTACGTTGGATTCCGCCCTCTGGTCGATCATTGCCACGTCATTCAGCGTCTCCTTGACGGCAATTCTTCTGGCGGCGCCCGCTGCGGTCTGCGTGGGATTCTTACTAGCATTTCTGGATTTTCCAGGGCGGCGTCTGCTGCTGTCGACCATCAATGCGCTGGTGACGTTGCCCGCCGTTTTGGTGGGGCTCGTGCTATACATGCTTCTCTCCAGAGTCGGACCGCTGGGAGACCTGCAGTTGCTTTTCACCAGCACCGCAATGGTGCTTGGTCAGATGATTCTGTGCTTTCCGTTACTCGTCGCCATGTGTCACTCGGCTGTCCAGGCAGCGGATCGGCGCGCATGGGAGACGGCACGCACTTTGGGAGCGTCGCAATTCGGAGCCGCGCTGACGTTGCTTCGGGAAGTGCGTTTTGCCCTGATCGCAGCCGTGGTCGCAGGCTTTGGCCGAATCATTGGCGAGGTTGGCTGCTCCATGATGGTGGGCGGAAATATCCTGCACCACACCCGTAACATACCCACCGCCATCGCGTTCGAGAC